>VEPD01000378.1 GCA_012027035.1 Ruminiclostridium sp.
AAAGTGGAGCAAGAGCTGCTTTAGAGACATTTCCCCGCGCGACATCTTTCCGATGCTATCGAAATTTTGTTGGAACATGAGTTTTTGCGGCAGAATCATCATTATATTGAAGTTTATAAAGTTTGTAGTAAAATCCTCTTTCGGCCAGCAGTTCCTGATGATTGCCCATTTCCCTTATCCTTCCTTTGTGGAGGACGATTATCATATCAGCATGCTGAATTGTTGACAGTCTGTGTGCAATTACTATTGTCGTCCTATCCCTCGTAAGCTTTGCCAGCGCATCCTGTATAAGCAGCTCGGTTCCTGTATCTATACTGGCTGTAGCTTCATCCAGCACCAATATGGGAGGGTCAAAGGCAAGAGCGCGGGCAAATGCCAGCAACTGGCGCTGTCCAGAGGAATATGCCGCACCTCTTTCTTTCACTTCCTCTTCATATTTATGCGGCAGGGCTTCTATAAAACCGCCCGCATTAACGAATTCAGCAGCTTTCATAACCTTCTCGTCGCTTATATTTTCTTCATTTAATTTAATATTTTCCTTTATAGTCCCGCTGAAAAGAAAAACATCCTGCAGTACGACCCCAATACTTTTACGGAGGCTGTCGACAGCTACGTTCTTTATATTTATACCGTTTATCAGTATATCACCCTGCTGAATTTCATAAAACCTGTTAAGCAGGTTAATTATCGAAGTCTTGCCGGCGCCGGTGGCGCCGACTATCGCTATGGTTTTACCGGCAGGAAGTTGGAAACTGACGTCTTTCAGCACCCAATCCCTGTTTTTATATGCAAACCATACATTCCTAAACTCGATAGAAGCGTTAAAACAGTCGTTGTCAAAGCGTATCGTACCCCCATCCTTCTCCGCTTCCGTGTCCAGCACCTGAAAGATTCTTTCCGAAGCTGCCATGGAAGCTTGCAAAATATTGTATTTTTCTGCAAGATCATTAATGGGTTGGAAGAAAAGACTCACATAATTGATAAAGGCATAAAGCACACCGAATTGTAATGCGCCTTCCACGACTTTACCGCCGCCATACCAGATAATTGCCGCGATTGAGAGATATGAAAGCATTTCAATTACCGGTCTGAAAATGCCAAAAGTGACTATTTCCTTTATTCCTGCATCGTAGTAGCTTCTGTTGACTTTTTTAAATTCGCTGAAGTTTTCCTTCTCTTTGCTAAAAAGCTGGATAATGCGCATCCCTGTTATATTTTCTGAAAACGCCGAATTGATGCGTGCAAGAGTTGTTCTTACGGAACGGTAAACTTCACGGACTTTTATTCTGAAAAACAGAGTAACGAGGATAACAACCGGGGTTACTGAAAGTGTTACCAGTGCAAGCGTGGAATGCATACGAAGCATGATTGCAATAGTGCCGATGAGTATCAGGACGTCCTTTAACAGTGTGACAAGAACATTGGTATACATGTCGTTAAGTGTTTCAGTGTCGTTTGTCACTCTGGTTACAAGCCTTCCCACCGGATTTTTGTCAAAAAAGGACAGCTTCATTTTCTGCAGATGGGAAAACACCTGCTGTCTGATATTATATATTATGGACTGGCCTGCCTGGTTTAAAGCATACATTTGAATGTAATTGAAAAGAAATCCTGCTGCAATAAGGCTTATGTAGACGACGCCTATTACGCCCAATCCGGGAATATCGCCGTTTTTTATCTTGTCATCGATTGCCACCTTAAGAAGGTATGGCCTGGCAAGCTCTGAAAGCGTAGAGCCCAGCAGCATGAATATTGCGGCAGTGAAGTTTTTCCAATAGTTTTTTGCATATGCCAGAAGCCTTTTCATCAGCTTCGAGTCATAAGCTTTGCCGAGTATTTCTTCTTCATTTTGGTCCATATATTCTTCGGACATTTCATTCCACTCCTTCTATCTGCTCTGCCAGCAGCTGCTTCTGATAAAGGCTGTGGTACTCGCCTTCCAGGGAGAGCAGGAATTCATGGTCGCCCCTCTCCACGATTTCCCCGTTTTCCAGGACAATTATTTCATCTGCATCTTTAATTGCAGAAATCCTGTGGGATATTATTATGCTTGTGCGCTGTTTCATAAGGTTTTTCAAGCCTTTCAGGATTCCCTCCTCGGTTCTGGTATCCACTGCAGACAGGCAATCATCCAGAATCAAAATTGCCGGTGATCTCAGTATAGCCCGTGCTATCGCCACCCTTTGCTTCTGACCGCCGGATAAGGTTACTCCCCTTTCACCAACCTGAGTTTCAAATCTATCCGGGTATTCCATTATATCGTCATATATCATTGCCGTTTTGGAGGCATTGACTATCTCATCTTCAGTTTTTCCACTATAAAAATTGATATTGTCCCCGATGGTGGAAGAAAACAGGAATGTGTCCTGCGGTACGGAGCCCGCCGCATTTCGCAATACCGGCAGCGGGATCCTGTTGATATCCGTCCCGTCAATGAAAAGCATTCCATCGGTAACATTGTAGAGCCTGGTAACGAGGTTTGCCAGAGTGGTCTTTCCACTTCCGGTCCTTCCTACGATTGCCAGAGTTTTACCACATTCCAGGTTTATATCCAGATTTTTTAAAACTGGCTTTTCTGTTCCCGGATAAGTGAAGCTCAAATTCCTGAATGTGATCCCGCCTTTAATGTTAAAATCTGCAAGAACATTGTTTTCCTGAATTTCAGGTACTTCATCCATGATGGCGCCGACTCTTTTCAGTGAAACAAGACCTTTTTGAAAAATACTGATGACCCATCCGAGGGAGGAAATCGGCCAAACCAGCATGCCCAGATAGCTGTTGAAGGCTATGAATTGTCCCAGAGTTATCTGCTCCCTGATAACAAGGATACCGCCGAACCACAGGCCAATGGCAAAAGCGATGGAGGATATGGCCATTACAAAGGGAAACATCATATTCATGAGCATAATGTATTGCAAATTCTTCTTTTTATTATTGCCGTTGGCTTTTTCAAATTTTTGAATTTCCTTCAATTCCTGGACGAAAGCTTTAATAACCCTGATTCCGGAAAAGTTTTCTCTTGCGGTCTCGGTC
>VEPD01000455.1 GCA_012027035.1 Ruminiclostridium sp.
GCCAGGTTGCATGGGCGAGCAGCAAGCGTAGCTTGCGACCAGCCCTGCGTGAGCTTATGACGGATTCATTCCGGCATAAGCGTTTAACTAAATTTGAAGCGTTCGCAGTAATCCTGCAAGGCGCATATATGCCGATATATTAATGAAATTGCCACTGTAGTAATAGAAAACCTTTTTAAAATGGAGGGATTATGATGGCAAACAAGATAATTGCTGAAAAGGCGATGGAACAAGGACAGGGGATACTTCGCCTGGCGCCTGCCTGGGTGCCGCGCTCCTTCTGCAGGCCGGGGAAAAGAATCAAGCTTCACCCTGACGACTATTATATATTGGGTCTTGAACGGGGAGGTATTGACGAAAGGTGGTTTGCATCGACCACACATGCAGAAAACGGGGCTGGAACACCGGATGATGAAGGACTTAGCTATATCGTTGCCGATGAAGCAGGTAAGGAACGCGTATTGCTCAGAGATGCTATTGAGGAGTTAAAAGGGAGAATAATTGAAGATAGGCTATGGAATAAATATAAAAAATGGCCTATGTTTTCCAAGTTTTTTGACAACCTGGGTCCCCTGCCTCATCATATACACCATAGAAATAAGCATGCAGCAAGGGTTGGCCAGGAGGGTAAGCCTGAAATGTACTTCTTCCCATCACAGGTTAACAACCATGGCGGTGAATTTGCCTTCACATTCTTCGGGTTCAATCCTGAGACCACTAAAGAAGAAGTGAAAAAAAGTCTTCAAGAGTTCATTAAAGGGGACAATAGTTTGCTTAACCTGTCAAGATGCTATAAACTGGCGCTGGACACCGGCTGGGATGTTCCTCCGGGAGTGCTTCATGCGCCGGGAAGCCTTTGTACATATGAACCGCAATTTGCTTCAGATGTATATGCCATGTACCAGTCGGTGCTGTACGGAGGTCAATGTGTTCCGCCTTTACTGCTCTGGAAGGATTCACCCGGAGAAGAAATCGGTAACTTTGATTATCTGATTGATGTAATTGATTGGGAGTTGAATATCGACCCTGATTTTCATAGAAACAGGTTCATGGCTCCGAAGGCTGTAAAGGATGTTGAAGTTATGAAACGTGAGGGATATAATGAGGAGTGGATTTGTTACTAGTGCAATCTGGCGAGCGCAAAGAGACTTACTATATTACCGGGTAAAACTGTTACGATAAGGGACAGTGCGGCATACGGTTTTATTCTTCTTCAGGGTCATGGACAGTGCGGCGTATGGGATATTGAGACACCAACTCTGATCAGATACGGACAATTGACCAATGATGAATTTTTTGTAACTGAGGAGGCTGCAAAAAAAGGTGTGACGATCAATAACCCATCAAATGCTGAACCGATAGTTATGCTTAAACACTTTTCAGAAAATCCGGATTTGATATTGGATTAGGATAAATCCTGAACAGATAAAAAACATTGTAGAAGATTATAGCGAAGGATATAATATTAGTAAATCACAGAATTTTGGTTAGTTGAAAAAGTGAATTCCAGTGAAACATTAAATTCAGGAATGCATTATTAAATGCCGCTTTGAGGCAATGAATGCATTCCTTTTTCTAAAGAAATAGTAGGGACAAAGGAGGCATGAAATTGAAAATAGTGGTACTTGATGGATATACTCTTAATCCTGGCGATATAAGCTGGGAACCTATAGAGGTTATTGGTGAATTTAAGGTATATGACCGGACGCCGCCTGAAAAAGTAATAGAGCGCGCATCTGGTGCCGAAATAGTGCTTATTAACAAGGTGCGGCTTACTGATGAGTTGATTGGCAGACTGCCGGGACTTAAGTATATAGGCGTACTTGCAACAGGTTATGATACAGTCGATCTGGGGGCTGCCGCTAAAAGAGGTATAACAGTGACATTTGTGCCGTCCTACAGTACAAATTCCGTTGCTCAGTTGGCCTGGGCCCTGCTGCTTGAACTCTGCCATCGTGTAAAAGAGCATGATGCAGCAGTTAAGTCCGGCGAATGGTCAAGGTGCCCGGATGTATCGTTCTGGAATTGCCCGCAGGTGGAGCTTTACGGTAAAACAATGGGCATTGTCGGCTTTGGACGTATTGGAAGCCGTGTAGGTGAGATTGCACATGCATTTGGAATGAAGATAGCGGCTTGCGACAAATTGCGGGGGAATAAGCCTGACTATGGAGACTTTAAGTGGGTTGAACTGGATGAACTGTTATGTATGTCTGATGTTATCAGTCTGCATTGTCCGCTGATTCCCGAAAACCAGGGTATGATAAACCAGAGTAGTTTGATGCGGATGAAACATACGGCATTTCTCATAAATACGTCACGGGGCGGGCTGGTAGTTGACAGGCATTTGGCTGACGCCTTGAATGAAGGTATAATAGCCGGTGCTGCCGTTGATGTATTGTCGGTGGAACCACCGCCGCCCGACAACCCGCTTTTTAATGCTAAAAATTGTATTATTACACCTCATATCGGATGGTCAACATTAGAATCAAGAAACAGATTGATATATACCGCAGCTGGCAATATTAAGGCATATCTTGAAGGAAAGCCCGTAAATACGGCAGAAAGAAGGATTATCCCATGAATTTGAAAAATACCCGGCAATGCAATATTCCAACATTGAGAAGTGAAATAAGAAAAGTCCCGCCCGAATGGGCCTTGCTGGAACAGCTGTTGATAAAAACCATGAACGAGGGTGCGGTTGAATTTACCAAAAAGTATACGCGTCCCGACGGCACCCTGATATGGAGAAATCAGTGGCCTGGGATGGATGGCTCGGATGATGGGTATGAAACCTTTAACAATTTTCCACTTTTTTATGCCCTTGGCGGCAGCAGAGAAGTTTATGAGATCTCCCGCAAGGAATGGGATGACATTACCTGGCAGTGGAATGAATACGGGCAAATATACAGAGAGTTTGACGCCTACTATGATTGGATGCACCATGGAGAATGCAATGTATATTTATATTACTTCGGACTTGCCGACCCTGCAGTTTTGAAAGATCGGCAGAGGGTTGTAAGATTTGCGGGTTTTTATACAGGGGAGGATCCGGAAGCACAAAATTACGACCCTGCAAAAAAACTCGTCCGATCGCCTATTAATGGCAGCCGCGGGCCCCGTTTCATCATGACTGAGGAGGATTGGTGCACGCACAGGGAGGTTTTGGACATGTATCCGCCTCCGTTTGAGGATATCCCCGGTGTGCCTGTAGGAAATACCTGCCCATGGTCGGATGATGAAATTTATAAAGTTATCATTGAAAAAATGAATAAACGAATGGCAAGGGGCGATGTACCGTTAAATCTTAATATTACCGGGTTGATTACCCATGCATTTATGTATACCGGAGATGAGCGTTACAAGAGATGGGTTCTGGATTACCTTGAGGTTTGGATTGACAGGATAAAAAAGAATGGTGGCATTATTCCGGACAATGTTGGATTATCCGGTGAAATCGGTGAATATATGGATGGCAAATGGTGGGGTGGGTACTATGGATGGAGATGGCCTCACGGCGCTCTTACGGTAGTTGAACCATTGATTAATGCAGGCTGCAATGCAGCATTATTGACCGGCGACACCAGTTATCTTGATGCGGCAAGGTCACAAATAGACTTACTTTGGGAACTGGGGAGAAAGGAAAACGGGAAATGGGCGGTGCCTCACAAGCACTTTGATACCGGATGGACGGATTACAGACCAATGGATACCAAATGGCCTGTCTACTGCTGGAGTTTTTCCATGGAAGACAGCGATATGGAGCGTATGATGAGGTGCCATAACAAAGAGGACTGGTGCGTGGTACCTGATAGCATTGATAAAGGCAATAGGGGTGAAAATCATCAATGGTTTAATTATATCCAGGGAAATAATAACAATTACCCTGAACAAATTCTGAGGGCGAATTACAGGGCGGTCTGCAGCCGTATAGAAGAAATACGTTCCGATAGTGAAGATCCGGAGCATTATGACATTCATCACTGGCAGGATAAAAATCCGGTGGTTTGTGAAGCTATGGTGCAGCTCACAATGGGTGCACTGCAGAATATTTATCACGGCGGCCTTTTGAATGTACCGGTACGTTATTATGACGGAACAGGTAAACGCCCCGGCCTTCCGGAACAAGTGAGCGCTCTGGTTGAAAAAGTTTCCGGCGGATTAATAGTTCTTACTCTTTGTAATATCAGCACATTGCAGGGAAAAGAAGTTATTATTCAGGCAGGTGCTTTTGGAGAGAATGAGTTTTTATCGGCTGAAATGCTGGATGAAAACGGGGCTATTTTGAAATCAATTGCTGTTAACAACAAATGGTTGAATATAGAATTGGCGTCAGGTTCCGCGATAAAGCTAAGGCTGAAGACAAAGCGCTTTGCAAACAGACCTTCTTATGAAACTCCCTGGGTTTCCGGCAAGGATTTTCCACCGTTGATTAAAGGCAGGCTTGGAACTTGATCAGATTATAGGGGAATGGAATAATAGGAGACAAAGATATGGACAAAAAAAATATTTTTTTCGATACATCCGGTTCAATGAAATGGGATACTTCATCTTCGGAGATCTTTGAGATACCGTTAATAGCCTGTGCAGAAGACCGGGACGTTCTAAACCTGACCATACATTCCAGCAAAGCTTCCATGTTATTTGTTGATGTTTTATTAACAAAGCGGGACAGTGGAGGAACACAAATATGTGAATCAAGCGCTCCAATACCTGCGAGGCAACTAAACGAGATACATGGTGTGTCTAAACAGGCACAGGGCTATCAGACTTCCTTTGTAGTTGAATGGACCGGCTCAAATACATTGCATTTACTGCTTCACTCCTTTAATGCAGTTGGGAACCCTGAAAAATTGGAATCCATGGATCTATTGGTTTTGACAGCAAGAGGTTATACTTTTCCGGATACCATTCTGAATGTGATTGATGCCACCTTATCGGCGGAAATTCCCTTGATAAGGGTCAATTCCGGCGAGTACCTGCTGGAGGATTTCACCTCTCCCAGATTCTGGGACGAAAGAAAATGGTACAGGCTGGATCGGAAGAATTTTGCGGGTAGTGAAGCCGGCCTGTATAAGGATTGGTTTTATATGACTATGTGGAATGTCATTAAACAGGGAGGTCATTCCGGCGCTGCCTATGCCAGGGATTTTAATACTGACATTACAGAATTCCAGTCTTTGATCGTATCCGTTTCAGTGGATTCGCGATGCTTATTCAGTGTTGAGATTGTTATCGACGGGACGAGGAAGTTAGTACTGGATCAGGAAGCCGGCAAGGGGGAGGGAAAAGAATATCGGATCCCGATCTGCGGCTCCGTTCTTCAGTCGGTGGTCTTTATCATCGAGGATAAGGGTACTGCGGGGGTATTGGAAGACGGCTTGAAAGTCACCTCGACATTTCGCTGGCTCATGCTGGAGCGTGCAGGAACAGATCCGAAAAATGCAAATGAAGTTTATGGTATGGACAGCATTCCGGACCCGGAGCACATAGAGAGTTTTTATGGCGCCGGACTGCCGGTGGGGCTTCTTTTTGGGCACAAAGAGTTAAGCATGATCAAAGAAGCACGGAAAAAAGGAAACAGGGTAAATGCACAAAAAAAACTGGTTGCTGAAATTCTTGCGGAAGCAGATTCACAGTCCGGATTTCCATTTGAAACTTATGCAGGAACCTACCTTCCGGTCGGTTGGGGCAACCAGGGGGTAGAACGCGCTTCTGCTCCAGCAGAAGCGATGCCGCATTTCTATAACGCTATGGTTATTGGGGGCTTAGCATATCTGCTTACCGGAGAAATCAAATATGCAGTCACTGCACGGCGGGCTATGCTCACAACGGTGCGGTGCCGGCACTGGGTGGCCGGTTTTGTTACCAGAATTCCTGTGGGATTACCTGGATACCGGGCCACCTTCATTGAAAGTCATGCATCAGAAGCGGTAGCTTTGTGTTATGATTTTATTTACAATGTTCTTTCTCCTGAAGAGCGCCGTGAGGTGGAGGATGCTTTATATGACAAGGCGGTGAGGTGGATTGATTCCTACCTGCGCTCAAATAAGGATCATCTTCTGAGAAGCAACCAGGGGGCGGTTTATACTGCCGGGTTCATGTTCTCTGCTCTGATTGCCCGCAGAAGTCATCCTGATGTGGATGGAATGATCGAGCGGAACCTCCTGTGGTTTTACAGTATGCTGGACAATTACTATAAGCCGGACGGTTCCACTACTGAGGGACCCTCTTATTGGTTATATACTACACAGTATGCAGCTCTTTCCATGATACTGGCGTCCCGCTATTTGCAGAAACCTCTTGTAGAACTGGCCCCTGCCCATTTCAGGAATACCATCGATTATATGTGCCATATGCGCTCTTTGAGCAGGAAAGAACTGAATTTTCTCTGCATTAGCGACTGTAACTACATGGGGGATTATTGCACTCAGATCGGTCCAGCCATCCTTTTTTTCTCCAAATACTTCGGGGTAGAGGAAGCAGCGTGGCTTTGGGAGAATTTCTGCGATTTTACAGATGATCCGCAGCGTTCGTTCATTCAACCGCTGTCGGTCATAGGCGCAGTCACCGGAGCGCTGATGACATTGCTGATGTGGGAGGATCGGGAGACAAAAGCTTTGGCGCAGCTGCCGGCAAGGAAAATATTCTCATATTCGAAAAGGATTTTTCTTCGGACCGGCCAGAAATACGGGGATCTACTGTTGTTTTTTGAAGGAGGATCGAAAACTATTGAGCATTCCCATTTCGATAAAGGCCAGTTCATCATTGAAGCCTATGGGGAGACGCTGGCTGCGGATCCGGGGATGATCAGCTACAACCGGCCCAGCCATCCCCTGTATCAAAACAGCTCCTATCATAATATCGTAACGGTTGCCGGACGGAACCAGTCCTATAAGGATGCAGGGAAGGCTGTTGTTATCAGGGAATTTTCCTATAACGAAGAACAAGGATATGACTATATTGCTGTTGATTTATCCAATTCTTATAAGGAGCTGAAGGTTTATAACCGGCGGATCCTTTTCATTCGGCCGTATTATTTCCTGCTTGTGGATGAAATTGAATCTGTTGAAGATGGCATTGAATGGAATTTTCACAGTAAAGGAACCTTTAATTTAGCTGACGCACCGGACAGAGTCAGGGTTTGTGCAGCAAATGCCTGCATGGATATGAGTTTCCTCAGCAGCGCCGAATTGAACTGTAATTCCGGTGTGTATATGGATGAAGAGAAAGTTGTCTGCAACAATTTAGTACTTTACCCCGACAAGGCAGCAAGGCAGCTTAATATTGCAGCTCTGCTGCTGCCCTATCCTGCAAGCCGGAAAGAAGCGGAAAAAACCGGGGGCGGTAAAGATCCTTCAGATTTGTTATCACAGTGCAGAGTCGAATCAGTCAGGGAAGAGGATAGTTTCACTTTCCATGTTTACGGGCACTGGGGATGTGACCAGGTCACCTATCATAGCATGGAATACATCGAAGTATCAAGAAAGCAAAATAATGAAGTTGGAACATGTTTTACAATTCAATGCAGTAATGCAGAAAAGTAAGGATGGATGAAGAGATGTATAAAGTAGTGATGATTGGTACAGGCGGAATTGCAGAATACCATATTCAAGCCTGCAAGCAGTTCACCGGCAGAATGAAGCTGTCGGGGATGGCCGATATCAATCCTGAGAAAGCAGAAAGTTTAAAACACAGGTTCGAACTGGATTGTGCGGTATATACCGATTATACCAAAATGCTGGAGCAGCTCAAACCGGACTTTGCTATTGTGAACCTTCCTCATGATCTCCATCTGCAAGCACTGGAAGCCTGCGCAAAGCGTAAGTGCAGCGTATTGATGGAGAAACCGATGGCGCTGGATCCGGCACAATGTGAAAGTATGACTGCGCTTTCAGAACAGAACGGAATCAAGCTGACCATAGGTCATGTGATGAGATTTGTGGCTCAAACCGAGGCTGCCGGAAAAATTGTCGACTCAGGGAAGTTAGGCCGTCTGTTATCAGTTGTGGATTACAGGACAACAGAATATTTTACGGAGGATCGTCCCGGCTGGTTTCTTGATGTGAACAAAGCCGGCGGAGGTATTCTTATGAATCTGGGTGCGCACTCTATCGATCGTATCTCATTTATCACAGGAAGGAGAGTGCGTCATGTGTGTAAAGCATCTCTGGCCTTTGATCCTTATTACAAGGGTATTGAAGGAAGCGCCGTTATTAGTGTGGAGCTTGAAGGCGCTGTTCCATGTTCGCTGATCTGCCACGGTTATGGCGGAGACAAGAACCTGACGGAGTTGTATTTCAGTGGAGGGATGCTGGAAGTCAGACATTTCGATGGCGTTTGGGTACATCGTAACGGTCAGAGGGAGGCTATGGATGTATTGCAGCATGATCCGTTTGAAAAGCAGCTGGGGGCATTTCTTGATTATATGGAGGGCAGGATTGAAAATCCCGTACCGCCGGAATATGGCAGTTATATAATTGAAACAATATATAAAATTTATGATATCTCAAGGAAAGTACGCCCCATGCAGCCACAGATTGCTTTCTGCACTGTTGCTGATGAGCAGGGCAGCCTGGAAGAGCTGCTGCCGCAGATCACCCTGGCAGGGTATGAAGGGGTGGAAATCTGGGAACCTCACATTTCCAGGTTTCTTTCTGAAGGGAAACAGATCGCTGATTTGAAAAAGCTGCTGCAGGACTATAATTTGGCCGTCCCCGTCATTTCCACTTATTTTTCATTCATGGAGGGCGAAGAAAAATACAGAGAAAGCCTGGAACATGGAAGAAAAGTGTCAGAAATTGCAGTAAAATTGGGCTGCCCATATATTCGCGTACTCATGGACTGGGTTGGTTCACAGGAGGCCACTGCATCTCAATGGGAAACCGGAATCAGAGCGCTTAAGGAGCTGGCGGAAATTGGAAAAATATATGATGTAGGATTTGTTCTTGAAACACATCAGAATCAATTGTTCGATACAACCGAAATGACGTTGAATATCCTCCGGGAGGCGGGGAAGGACAATATCAAGATCAATCTGGATATTTTTAATCTGTATTGGGCTGGTGAGAATCCGGTAGAATCTCTGGAAAGGCTGTTCC
>VEPD01000362.1 GCA_012027035.1 Ruminiclostridium sp.
CAGGCAAGCTCATAGTCCCGGCTATCCTGTGAATAAATGTAATTGGCAAGCAGCAGCAGGCTTTCAGGATTCCTTGCCTCAAAAAATGCCCATACGAGAGTGTGTATCAGTTTTCCTTTACTAATACGCGAAAATATCAAATCTGCCACAGCCGGGAGTATTGTTGTATCGTTGTAATAGCGGACAAGTAGTGCGGCTGAAAGCTCTATCAGTTCATCATATCTGTTTTCCAGACCATCTTCCGCACAGCCGGTGAGCATAATCCATTTTAAGGCTTCATGGACTTCCGTATTGTGATTTCTTACAAGGTAATCCATGCATGAGGTATCCTTACGGCTGATGGCATTGGACAGTCTGACAGCTTTCAGATGCCTGCCGTCGAGACGAGTCAGAAGTCCTGCTCTCACAAGTATTGGTTTCAGCAAATATAATGTGGGGAATTGAAGCGTCTCATCATTTATTTGCGCCACAGCCTTTTTTTTATCAACTGCGACCAGTTTGCCAAAATACTCCCTTACCTTTTCCTTACCTTTTTCCAGCCGGATACTGTCCAGTTTACCGGCTTCAAAGCCGTTTGATTCCCTGACGGACATAAAAAACATCACCTGTATTAACAGTCATGTTATACAATATGCAGGCATGCTTTTTATGACACTATTTTTTCACTGTGTGGATCTTGAGTATAATGAAAGACCAGTTAAAGGTGATTACCGGATGAAGGATATGGAACATCAAAAGCAAAGGTTGGAAACGGCGAAAGATAAAAAAATGAGCCACTGAAAAATATTGTGTGTTTACGATGGCCAATATATAGTGTTATACTGCGAATGATGACTTTTAAACTTCCTGAAATAAAAATCACAGACATTTACGACCCACAGGCGTTTTGAAAATTACATTCAATTAATATAGCTATAATATTTTAGTTTTCAGGAGGCAGAGTATGCACAAGATTTGTTACAAAAACACACTAAGCAGGTGGGATGAGGCGCTTCCTTTGGGAAACGGGCATTTCGGAGCGATGGTCTACAATAATCAGGAGGGTTTGGTCTATGCAGTCAACCACTATGATGTGTACTATAGAAGATTGTATTTATATTGTGATTGGTTTAAAGATGAAAAGAAAGAAAAACCTACAGACACATCGCAATATGAGATAATTCAGGAAAGAGCCTTAAAGGCGCATGGAGACCCTGCGGATCCCGCACATTATAATTATAACTTCGTATTTTTCCCTGAGATGAAAGAATCATACGGAGTGGAACGCAGCGGCAGTACCCAGCCCTTCACAGGCGAGCTGCACATATTGCTGGACGAATCGGTCAAAGGCGCGGATGAATATGAAAGCTGCCTTGAGATAGAAAATGCGACACATAAATATACCGCAAAAATCATAAAAGGCGATATAACCATATCAACCATTATAAGTCAGGATTCCGACATTTTATTGTCAAGAGTAAAGCAGACAGGGGAAAACAAAATCAGGGCTATTGAAATTACAGTTCCCGAAAGAAGGTATCTCGAGATAAAAAGCGAGTATAAGGTATATAACGGTAATACCGTATATTTCATCAACAGTTTTTATCCGGATAAGGCGGAAAAGGAAGCAGATACACCGTTCAGGTATATATTCATGCTGAGGTTCACCGGTGCGAAAAGCAGCGGGATCACTGTGCAGAAGGGGAAATTAAAGGTTGACATCGCCAGGGCGGAAGGCGATTTTGATTTAATGACCTGTGTTGTGACTGAGGAAGAGACCGGGGATTTGCTGGAGACGGCAGTAAAAAGACTTGATGAAGCGGAAAAGGATGTTGGCGGAATTGTAGAAAACCACAGGGAATATTGGGACAAATTCTGGAGCAAGTCAAGTATCGGTATTTCCGACAGTATGCTGGAAAAGCTGTGGTATATGAATCTGTATTCCCTCGAATGCTGCAGCGGAAGGGGAGCGAGACTGTACGAGCAGGCATGCGGGCTTAACGGGCTCTGGGATATAAAGCAGCCTTCCCAGTGGGGGAGCATGTGGTACTGGGACGTCAACATCCAGCAAAGCTTCTGGCCGGTATATACCAGCAATCATCTGGAACTGGGCGAGGTTTTCTGCAATGGTTTGCTATCCTATGCGAACATTGCCAGAAACAGGGCAAAGGAATTATACGGCATGAGGGGAATCGCATCCGATTATCCGCATGCTTTCTATAATTCCATGTGGCTGTGGTCTGCACAGTATTTATGGTGGTACTATCAGTATTCAGGGGATGTGGTTTTTTTAAAGGAAAAAGCCTATCCTCTTTTTAAAGACCTATTGTTGTTTTTTGAAGATTTTTTGAAATATGATGAAGCCAAGGGCCAATATTATATATTCCCTGATGTATCGCCGGAACAGGGGCCGATGACCCGGAACAGTACAATAACACTGGCATGTCTGAAGTTTATGATTAAAGCTTCAATTACAGCAAATACTCTTTTGAAAGAAAGCGAAGAAGACAGGTTGAAATGGGAAAATATTTACAATCTGCTTCCGTTCTATTCGCTGGGAGAATCATTGGAGTTCGGAAAAGCGCTGAAAGATTCGGAATGGGCTGATCCCACACAATATCTTGCGCATTCATCCGTTTTAATGCCCATATACCCTGTGAGCGAAATAAGCAAACGCAGTAATGCCGGGTTGGCAGAAATCGGAAAAAATACTTTAAGATATGCTGAGACCCTGCAGAATTTAGGTACGCACAGTTTCGGCTGGGTGGCCTGCTCAGCGGCAAGGCTTGGGCTTGGGGATGAAACATACAAAATATTATATGAAAAAGGAATAGCGTTTCTCATGAGGACCAACGGCTTGTTTTCCGAGGAAACCGGAAGGTGGATTCAAAATTGCCTGACAGCCTGCCTGCCTGTATATAATCCGCCGTTAATCGAGTCAGGCAGCGCAACCGTTGCAGCTATAAACGAAATGCTCCTCCAGAGTTTTAACGGCGTCATAGAGGTATTTCCCGCCCTGCCCCGGGGAGAAAATCGGGATGATGCGATTAACGGAATTTTTGATAATGTGCTTGCTGATTCTTCAAGCAATCCGGAAGCATGGAAGGACTGCCACTTTGAAAATTTACTTGCAGAAGGGGCGTTTGAAGTATCCGCATACCAGGAAGGTACAGTAACATCACTGATAAAAATACGAAGTATCGCAGGAAACATTGTAAAACTTATCAATCCCTTCATACCAAAAGTATTTTCAGTAAAATGTGCAGGTAAAGATGTTAATTATGAATTATCAGGAAACATTATATCATTTGAAACGCTGAAAAACGCCGCATATGAGATAAAGCCCCTGGAAGGGGATGCCGGCTGTTCATGCCGGAGCAAAATAGCATGCAACCGCATTGAATATAATCAAAATTCGGATAGGCCTGAGATAGATGATAGACCCCAGATATATGTAGCTCCAACTAAAAGAAGGGTATTTTTGGGTAAAAATGAAGATGTTGATTTTTTAAGTAAACTTGACAATATAACCTTTGATTATTATCAAGGCGACCTTAAGACATCAAGAGTAGCGGTATACAGATTTGATTTCAGTTTGCCTGCGGCAGAAATGGAAAAGGACTATGGCAGCATATTGCCAAGACAGTATCATGGTTGCGGCAAGCAGGGTATGAACTTTATCAGGGTAACCGGGGATATGGATTTTACACCATTCAGAGGTTACGGATGGGATGACGTCACATCCCTCAGGTATCTGGACAGAGGGGCCCCCGACCCGTTCAGAAGGGACTTTGTCTGCGGCTGTGAGGAAAGAACTTTCAAGATCGAGTTGCCGGAAGGCCAGTACCAGATATTCATAGTTACAGGCGACAGCTGTGACAAAACTTATACGGCAATTGACATTAACGGACAGCAGAAATGGAAGCCGAAGACAGTAATAAAGCCGGGAAGGTTTGAAGCTGTTGTCCTGCCGGTAGTGCAATACGAGGACGGGGTTATGGATATAGCAGTTTCAACGCTGAAAGGGTATGAATGGAAGATAAACATGATAGTTGTAAACAGACTGCTGTGATTTAAAAGCAAACAGGATTTACCGGTAAAATTATAAAAACTTTACTGGAATATCCTGTTTAACACTTCTTAAAAAACAGAGAGGTAAAAAATGGTATCAGTACAGGAATTGGAGAATGACCTTGGGATTTCATGGATTTATGATGATAAAGGACTATTGCGGCAATTAATTTTTGACCGTATGCATAGTATGTTTGCACAGGGAGATATGGCGCGGGATGCAATAAAAAGCACGGAGGAATTGGAAGCACGCAGGAAATATATAAGTGAAAAACTTATTGAGGCCATTGGAGGCTTGCCTTTAAACGCCGCCTCTCTGAACCCGAAAATTACAGGAACTATCGAATGTGATGGTTTCAGGATAGAAAAAGTCATATATGAATCCCGCCCGAAAACATATGTGACGGCAAACCTATACATTCCAAATGATGTTGCCGGACCACGGGGGGCGGTCCTTTTTCTCTGCGGGCATCATACACAGGGAAAGCACGTGGATGAATACCAGATCGTATGCAGATATCTGGTCCGCGCCGGCTTGGTTGTATTATCCCAGGACCCCATTGGACATGGAGAGCGTTTCAGCTATTATGAGGATTCAATAAAAGACACAACAGTGATACCCGGCAGCCGGGAGCATGACTATGCCGGCAACCAATGCTGGCCTCTGGGAGACAGCTTGGCCCGTTACTTTGTTCACGATGCAATGAGGGGAGTAGACTACCTCCGTACCCGTCCCGAGGTTGATCCTGATAAAATAGGTGTTACAGGCAATTCCGGGGGTGGTACGCAAACCTGCCTGATGATGCTGTGCGATCCCAGAATTGCCGCCGCTGCTCCCGGCACCTTCCTTGCGAGCCAGAAGGGTATAGCAAAGGCAGCCCTGCTTGCGGATGCTGAACAGATCTGGCCGGGAATGACAGCTCTGGGCTTTGAACATGAAGATATATTGATATCTATGGCGTCTCGTCCCGTGCTTGTATTGGCGGCGACGTCAGATTACTTTCCCATTGAGGCTACAAGAAGGAGTGTCGACAGGACCAGGCGTTTTTGGGAAATGTACGGTAAGGAAGATTGCCTGGAATTGTTTGAAGATGACTGCACTCATATGTATTCAAGGGTGATGGCAAAAAAGGCGGCGGAATTTTTCTCATTACATCTGCCTGGAAGCCAGAGTCCACCTGCCAACGGATCAATTGAACCAATTGAGCCGTCAATGCTCTGGTGCACGAAGTCCGGTCAGATCAATGGTGAAATTGAAGGTGCGCGCATAGTATATGATGAAAACTGTACTCGCCTGAAAAACATAGAAAAGCAACGTGATAACATTTTTGATCCCGAGCGCAGGAAAAAAGCGCTAGCCTGGCTGAAGGGGCAGGTTTTCTGCCAACGCTTGCAATGTGAACTAAACCCGCGGCATTATATTACTTTTCAAATCAATGACCTTCTGGTACAGAAAAGTTTCTGGTGGACACAGAAAGAGCTGCCAAACTGTGGGCTCACATTCAGGGACTACCGTTTTGCAGGTAAGAGGCTGCCCGTAACAATAGCTGATTGGGATGGAGGCGCCGGCCGGCTTCAGCCTCATATGAAATGGATACGTGAAATCTGCAGCGCCGGAAGAGCAGTAATGGTGCTTGATGTATCGGGTGTAGGGAATATCATGCCGGGTCCGCTGATAAGGGATAATCCGTCAGCTTATTACATGGAAATTTTCAAGCTGGCACATGATCTTATGTGGCTTGGAGACAGTATGGCGGCTATGCGGACATACGATGTGATCCGGGCTCTTGATGCAATCGAATTATTCAAGGGGATAGATGCTGATGATATAAGGCTGTATGCCCATGGAGCCCAGGGAATATATGCAGGACTGGCGGCGGTTCTTGATAAAAGGGTGAAAAGTATCACAGCAGAGGAGGGTGTTGAAAGTATTGCCGATTTCACAGGTTCACTGCATTATGATCAATACTGCTATCAATATGATGCAATGGGCATAATTCTTCCTGGAATGCTGAAATATTTTGATCTGCCGGATTTAGACGGTTGGATTGGTTAATGGTTAGCAATTTAAATAATAGAGACGGTTGGAGAGATTGGAATGAAAATAACTATTATAGGCGGAGGGTCATACTCCTGGATGCCTTTCCTGATTCAGAACTTTATGTCAAATGATTTTTTTAAAAATCAAACAACCATTTGTCTTATGGATATCAATGAAACTGCCCTGAATGATATTTATGGCCTGGGTAGCATGTATAACGCCAGGTATCCGGAAAGGACGCTGTGTTATCAAAAGACGACGGATATGAAAAAAGCGTTGGAAGGGGCGTCCTATGTAATTACAGCCATATCGCATGGAGGTTTGGAGGCGGAACTGGAAGACCATCGTATTGCAAGGCGGTATGGATTCTATAATATGAAAGGTTCGGAAGTAGGAATTGCCGGTTGTTCCCGGACACCCGCTTGTGAATGATTTTCGCTGCATAGACGATATATGCAAAGAGCTGATGGAATACAACAGCCAATTCAGAACGGTTAAATAAGAAGTAAAATGCTATCGAAATTTTGTTGGAACATGAGTTTTTGCAGTAGAATCAAAATCGAAAATAAACATTTAGGGGGGAAGATAATTATGGGGAAAGCAAATGGAATAATAAAATATCTGAGCCGTGAGGAGATGGATAAACTACATAGCGGCGCTTTAGATATATTGGAAGATGTCGGGATGAAGATTGACCATCCTGAGGCTTTAGGCTACCTTGGCAATGCAGGCTGTATTATTGATAAGGGTACAAAAACTGTCAAATTTCCAAGAGCTGTTGCTGAACGCGCAATCTGCAAAATGAGAAAGGATTACACCCTGGCTGACAGGAATGGAATCACAGCACCCATGAGGTATACGGAAATGTACCTGTCAACCGTGCCAAAAGCGATCAGCCACAACTTCACAGTAAATGCAGGAGGGTTTCCCTCATTTGTAATCGATCTTGATGGAAAAAGAAGGCCTGCCAATAAGCAGGATGTAATTGATTCCATCAGGCTTGCCGACGCATTGGAAAACATAGATTTAATAGGGCTTCCCTGTGCGGATCAGGAGATACCTTACAAGCTGCGTCCCATAGCCATGACTGCCAAGCTGATAAAGAATACATCCAAACCGGGAGGCATAGAAGCATGGACCAGGGACGACATAAAATATATAACTGAAATGGCTCTGGTTATACGCGGAAATATGCAGGAACTGAAAAAGAAGCCTTTTCTAATTGGTTACGGCGAGGTAAAGAGTCCGTTAACGCTTGATCACAATATGTGTGAAATATTTATGGAATATGTAAAAATGGGACTGCCTCAGAGCTTCGACACCATGCCCAACGGCGGATGCACAGCTCCGGCTACAAGCGCCGGAACCCTTGTTTTGGGACTTGCTGAAACATTGGGCGGGGTAATACTGGGTTATGCGATTGATGATAACGCATGGGTAAGTCTGGACATCAATCCGGCCCTTGCGGATGCGAAAACGATGATGTTCCCCTATGCGGGAGCCGACAGGATCCCCTTGCTTGCCGCGGCAAAACAGATGTTGAGGGATTATTACGGAATACCCGGAGGCTGTCACGCGGGCAAGACGGATGCATGTTACCCCGGCGCCCAGGCTGGTTTTGAAAAGGCGCTTTCCGTACTGTTTCCCATTCTCACCGGAGCTACGGGGATAGGAACCATGGGCCAGCTGGAAGGCGGAATAACATTTTCATATGTTCAGCTGGTAATTGATAATGAAATAATAGGATATATAAAAAGAGCGTTGCGGGGATTTGACGTGACAGATGAATCACTTGCTCTTAACGTAATAAAAGAAGTAGGTATCGGAGGAAACTATATACAGCACGAACACACGGCTTTAAATTTCAGAAATGAGTTTTACCTTTCCGACATACTGGAAAGATTACCGTGGTCGTCATGGGAAAGGCAGGAAGTTAAAGGGCTGGAGGAGAAAGCCAGGGAAAAAGCCAAAAAAATAATCAAGGATTACCGACCGGAACCATTGAGCGGCGAAAAACAGAAAGAGATAGATGCTATTGTTAAAAGAGCATATAAAAACGGTGGGATATATGAATAAAAGGGAAAGATATTTGAAAGCCTTAAAAAATGAAGAAATGGATGCTATCGTATGGTCACCAAACCTTGATTACTGGCTGCATGTCAACCGGAATCAGGGGACTCTGCCGGAAAAATACAGGGATTTGCCGCGTAATGACATAATCAGAGCAATAGACGCTTATATCTGGTGCCGTGTGTCCGGATACAAAACTATAATTGATAAAAGTGTAAAAGAAACCGACTTTGAAAAGGACGGCGAGACGATCAAGATTTTTGAAACGCCGATAGGCTCAATCAGGCAAGTCCACACCAAAACGGAAAGCGAGCACAGCTCCAGGATTTGCAGGGAGCATTTTGTCAAGGATATTGAGACATTGAATATTCTTAAGTATGTTGTTGAAGCAACGCATTATGAAGCGGATTATGAGCCTGTGAATACGGCGCTTGCCGAGGTGGGCGATGATGGGATAGTCCTGCATCAGGTTTTATGTATACCATTTATTCAATTCAGTAAAAGAGACGTCGGCTACTTGAATGCATTTTACATGTGGATGGATTACAGGGAGGAAGTAGATTCATATTTGAATGTAGTATTTAAGAACTTTCTACAGGCTTTCGGCATACTGGCACATGGACCGGCGGATGTAGTATCTACGGGTGACGATATGGATGGCGCTATGATCTCCCCGGATATATTCAAAGAATACGCAATCCCTTTTTATCAGGAAGTAAAAAAGGTTATGTCTGCCAGGGGGAAGATATTTGAAGGCCATTGGTGCGGCAGGACGCAAAATCTTTTACACATGGTTCCGGAATCCGGTCTTGATATAGTTGAAGCTATCGTTACAAAGCCCATGGCGGATATAGAGCTTGGTAAAGCGCTGGACTTGCTGAAGGGGCAGGTTGTTCTGAAAGGGGGGATACCCGCGGTTCTAGTTTGCGATGAAGGTGGGACAAGGGAGGATTTTGAAAAATATATCAGGGATGTTATACTGCCTTTAAAAGGAAGAAAGGGTTTTATTCTCGGTATGGGGGACAATATCCCGCCAAATGCCGACTTTAGAAGGATTGAAGATGTTGCAGGCCTCATTAAGTAAATAAAAAGGGAGCATAAAGATGCATGATTCCATATCAACGGGTTCTACCTCATACAAAGCATTATTATCAGTCAAAGCTTTTGCCGACGCCATGATCCGCTTTGGGCGCGATACCTACGGTAAAAAAACACCTCTATTCGCCGGACAGATGAATATCGGCAACCTGAGGATACCGGAAGGGATTCCCGGCGACGCCGGTGTATATCCGGATAACCGGGAAGTAGCCGGAACTTCACCCCAATGCCAGAACCTGCTTTTTGACCTGGGACTGCTTGATGTACTGAAGCGGCTTACCGTAATATCCGGCGATACTGCATATGAGTCGGCTCGCAGGGAGTATCTCGAATATTTTTTCAACAGCTGTTTACATCCTGATTCAGGATATATTCCCTGGGGTGAACATGTAGGGTATGATATTGTAAATGATAGGATAAAACAGGGTGGGTATAAAGGACAGCATGAGGTAAAAGGCGTTGTTATTCCCTGGGATGATTTTTGGGCTGTTTCACCTGAAGCTGCAAGGCATGAAATTGAAGTGGCATTCAAAAATCATATATGCGATGAAAGTACATTTGCTTTTCAACGCCATGCCGAAATGAATGGAAAATCAAATCTTGGGATGGGATCTACCAGCATTGCCGACAGCGGCGGAGTATATCTGTATGCATGGACCTGGCTGTATAAAAAAACCGGTGAAATCAAATTCTTAAACTGGGCAAAAGCTATTGAAAATTTATTCTGGAATAGACGTTCCGCTGAAACAGGCTTATTCAATACATGCGAATCGAGACCTGAAGAAATGTGGTATTCCGACATGCTGCATTTTGCCGCTTTGCTTCTTGGGGCTTCAGTTATGCTGGGTGAAGAAGGGGAAACATTTAAGCAGCATGGAATATCCCATATAAAAACATTTTATAAATATTCATATGATCATGATAAGAAGTCATTTCACGATACGCTGGATATAATTACAGGTAAACCGGTAGTCGGACTTTCCAGGCACTGCCCTCCCAATTCATCGGAAGCATACATCCAGGCATATACAAGGCGGGAATTTTTACCGCTCTGGGATATGCCTCAGAACGCAATGAATGTTGTATCTGTTGCAGTTTCAAGTGCCGCGGCATATACTTTTGTACAAGATGAAAGTATACTTGAACTGTTTGACAAAGCTATAAGTTTACTTAAAATAGATGAGGCTGTAAAGGAAAGAAATAGTATAATTTCAGGGAATGCTGCCGGAATAATTCTAGCGCTTGTCCATACATTCAGGCTGACGCGCAATAGGGAATATTTCCGTCTTGCAACGTTAATGGCAGAGTATGTATTGAAAAACAATTTTCGTAACGGACTCTTTAGCACAGGTATGTCCGAATATATCGATTATTATAGTGCACGTTTGGGATCTGCTGATCTTGCTTCTGCTTTATTGGCATATTGGACTGAGGAAAACCGACCGGATTTGCAGCTTCCTCCAATCAGAGATGTATATGGCACAATGCCATGGTGACAGCCATATACTTATATTAACAGGCTGTTGCAGGGATAATACTCCAATAAAGTGAGTGCTTTAAAAAAAATGTGTGTTTCGTTTCAATGTTTTTTGTGCTACGATTTAAACATCAGGCAAGAGAATAATCATTTTATTATTTTAATTATATTAACTAGAAATTTTTACATATCAGATAAGCGTATTAAAAAAGAGGGAAACCATTTTTATTATTGGAAGCCGTTTTGTATTATTTTTTAATTAACTATGTTTAATAATTTTATATTATTTTAAAGGGGGATCATTTTGAATAGCTCATCTGTCTTGGAAGTACATCCGCAGCATAGAAGAATAAAGAGCAGAACTTTAAGAGAGTTCTGGCGGGACAGGTATTTGTTGCTTATGCTGATTCCAGCGGTGGTATATCTTATTATCTTCAATTATATACCGATGTATGGGGTAGTGATAGCATTCCAGAACTACCAGGTAGGAGACAAGTTTATTTCTTTTGACGGGAATACCGAATGGGTAGCCTTCGATAATTTTCTCAGATTTTTCAATTCTATGTTTTTTGCCAGAGTAATGAAGAATACCATGTTTTTAAGTTTTCTTACCATTATATGCGGGTTTTGGGTGCCGATTGTCTTTGCGCTGTTATTAAACGAAGTCCGAAGCAAATATTATAAAAAGACGCTGCAGACCCTAAGCTATCTGCCTTATTTTATATCGTCCGTCATCATAGTAGGAATAGTCGTCAACTTTTTATCTTCTTCAGACGGAATTATTAATAACATGATTGAATTCCTGGGAGGGCAAAGAGTTCAATTTCTGAATGAACCGCGGTACTTCCGGGCGGTTTATATAATTATGATAGTATGGCAGACCTTCGGCTGGTCTTCAATACTATATATGGCGGCAATGTCCGGTATTGATACAGAGCAGTATGAAGCAGCAACGATAGACGGGGGAAACCGCTTCCAGCAAGCGATATATATTACTTTACCCGGAATAATGCCTACAATAATACTGATGCTTTTAATGGAAATCGGAAGAATACTGACTGTAGATTCAGAGAGAATATTGCTTTTATATAATCCTGCAATATATGAAACTGCCGACGTTATTGGTACATATACGTACCGCACCGGGCTAATAGACTCCAGATACAGTTATGCTTCGGCTATAGGATTATTTTCGACGGTTGTTAATTTTACACTTTTGACGATTTCCAACAAAATGGCCAGAAAGGCGGGTTCAGGTTTATGGTAAGTAAAAATGGTCGTTATTCATTGGGAAGAAAAAAATGGAATATTTATGATACAATGATATATGTGATGGTAGGAGTTCCGGTTATATTTACCGTATGGCCGTTCATCTATGTTTTCAGCATGTCCATCAGCGACCCGATAGAAGCGGCAAGGCAGACCGTATGGCTTTATCCCAAGGGCTTCAGCCTGAGTGCTTATGATATGATTGTCAGTAACTCGACTCTCTGGGCAAGCTATCTGAATACGATTTTTTACGTATCAACAGGTACGGTCATTAACCTTTTTATGGCCGCAATCAGCGCTTATCCGTTATCCAGAAGGCATCTTTTCGGGCGGAAATATATCGTGCTGTTTTTTATAATTCCGATGTATTTTTCCGGAGGATTGATACCATATTTTATTCTGATTAATAAGCTTCACCTGTACAACAAGGTGTGGGTCCTCATCATACCGACAATGATGAGCATCTGGAACGTTATTCTTACCAGGACGTTTTTTGCTACGATACCGGATGCTATTCCGGAATCGGCAATGATAGACGGGGCAAATGATTTTCAGATACTGCTGAGACTGGTCATGCCCCTCTCGAAGCCGATTTTGGCTGTCGTAGGGCTTTATACGGCAGTCGGCATCTGGAACAGCTGGTTTCCTGCTATGATATTTTTACCTGATGCAAAATATCAGCCTCTGCAATTATATCTGACAAAAGTCGTAATTTTTCAACAGCTTTCGCTCGATTCGGCAAATTCAGGCGCCAGAGCGACACAATTGCTCGGTCAGGCCAGTCCTGCAGTAGTTCAGCTGAAATATGCCGTTATATTTTTCTGCACTTTGCCGATTGTTTGCGTATTTCCGTTTTTGCAGAAATATTTTATCAAAGGAGCACTGGTTGGGTCTCTTAAGCAATAATAGCGCAAAAACAGACTCAGTTATAAAATTGTTGAAAGGAGGATATTTTTTCCGGACGTAATGGGTTGTGTTTTGCACTGTTAATATACGCAAATTGCAGATATATTCTGCAAAGGGTAATTTCACAAAAAACAAATTTAGAAGGAGGATGAGCTATTAATGTCTAAAAAAGTGATTTCCATTTTTGTTATTGTGCTTTTAGTAGTTACCATGCTTTTAAGCGGATGTGCGCCAAAAGCAGAAGGTGACAAGGGCACGACCGCAGCTGGTACAACTGCGCCGGCAACGGAAAAAGTCGAAGCTCCTACCGAAATAACCATTCTGACCCAGGACACATATGACCCCGTATGGCCGCTCAGCAGAAAGCTTCCGATAATTGAGGAACTGCAAAAACGGACAAATATGAAATTTAATTTCCAGGCAATACCCTTCGCGCA
Organism: Ruminiclostridium sp.; assembly: GCA_012027035.1. Lineage (GTDB taxonomy): Bacteria > Bacillota > Clostridia > Acetivibrionales > DTU013 > MnB-11. Next base: position 13,349 of record VEPD01000362.1, read on the forward strand.
AGTATCGGCTACAGTCCAGACACGTCTGGCAGCAGGTACCGATCTTCCTGACCTTATCGAAATAACGGCTTCCCCGGAAATACCGCCTTCAACCGTTTACAATCTTGGCAAGCAGGGTATTCTTCTGGATATGGGCGCATTAATGGGAAAGGCCCCCAATATGGTCAGGACATACGAAGAAATACCTTCATTAAAAGACAGGGCGCTGTCTCCAGACGGGAAACAGTATATATATGTCGGCGTCGCTTCCAGTGAAGCACAAGATTTTTCAGGCATATGGCTGAGGAAGGACTATTTTGCCAAAGCCGGAATCACAAAAGTACCTGAAACCACAGACGAGCTCTTTGACGCGATTAAAGCAATGCAGGACAACGACGTCAACGGCAACGGCCTGAAGGACGAATTATTCCTTCCATTCCAGTTCTGGCAAATTGAATGGGCTTTAACAGCTCCTTTCGGAGTTGTTGACGGTGAGTGGAATGCCGACAAAAACGGTAAAGTATATTTCGGGAAGCTTTCCGAAGGATACAAGAAAATGCTTCAGTTCACCAACAGGCTTTATAAAGCCGGACTTATAGACAAAGAAATTGCCAACATGCCCTGGGATAAGTATTACGCAAAAATGACTTCAAACCAGATAATGAGCTCGGTTAACGTTCCGGCAAATATCTTATGGAACACAGAAAATTCAAACGGGGGCAATTCCGAAATCGTTTACACGCCGCCTTTGAACAGGGCTACCGGCGGCGTAAGCGTTAAGAACAATATGCCTTTCGGGTCGCTGTTCGCAATCACCAGGGACGCTGAAAAGGCCGGCAAAGTAGACGCCATTATGAAAATGCTTGACTATATCTACTCGCCGGAAGGTGAAATGCTTTTCAAATACGGAATTGAGGGCGTCCACTATAATCTGGTCGATGGAAAGGTAGTCAGAACCCAGGAATGGATCGACGGATTAGCTAAAGATCCGGCCCACTATCTGAATTCAACAGGACAGGGCTTTGGAGCATCTTTGACAGGGAAGAGCATAATGTCCGCTCAGGAATATATCGATATGAATATCGATAAATTCAAAACGGACAAGGTTGATCCTCAGGCTATGCTGGATATTATTAAAATGTATAATGTGGATACTGTAGGCCATTATCCATATATCCCCCTGCTTGAAGACGAAGATAAGAAAGTACAGGAGATAGGGACAGACTGGAAGAATTATATTGATGAAATGCGTGTCAAATTCTTTGTAGGTCAGGAATCCTTTGACAATTGGGACAATTTTGTCAAGACAGCTAATGAACGAGGCGGGACGGCAGAATTGGCAGTAAGACAGGGCGCATACGACAGATACATGAGCTTAAAGAAGTAATCTCTAAATCTTAGTATGTAATTCAAAAGCGGCATTTGCACCTTAAATGCGATGCCGCTTTTAAATTTGCTTGATGAATCAGGTAAATTATAATAAAATAAAATTGATGCTAATACTAGAGCGAAACAAACATTGATTCATCGGCATTTTTACGCCTTCCAGAAATATCGCGAACGCTTCAACGCGCTATTTCCGGAAGGATAATTAAAATGTTTCGCTGTAGTACTAAATAATAGTCTTATTTGGAGCAATGGCTGATGACGGTTTTATCGAAAAACAAAACTTTCTATAAATGGCTTTCGTCGTATGTTATAATATCCGGCGTTATTGTTACGATACTTGGATTAATTGTATTTACAAGGACTTCTTCGGTGATTGACCGGCAAACTGTTGAGATATACGGAAGTATGATTGAAAAGGACAGCATGTATTATGACAGCAGGCTGAACCGCATCAGGGAACTGGGTGTAAAATTCTCCTCCCTGCCATGGGCTGTGAAAGCGATGGGCGCCAACAGGGATCTTGGCGAAGTTTTCGATATAATCCAGCTAAACGAAATAACACAGGAAATCAATTATTATAAAGCCATTGATAATCTGATTTACAGCATCTCTTTGCTTTTCCCGTCCAGTGGAAACGTAATAGATGCAAGCAGTAAGGGAAACATCAGTGATTACTTCACCGATAGTATGAGCTTTGATACAAAAACGATGGACAAAATCAATAATGATATGAGAACATATAACTATTTTAATGTATTGGAGCCAACGGAGGTAACAATTTATTCCAACAGTTACAGTGTTATACCCATTATTCAAAGCGTTCAATACAACATAGGGATGCCGAAGGGAACATTATTTATTCTGATAAATGAAAGCACTCTGCTGAAATCTATGGCAGATAGGAGAGTAGACAATAGTAAAACCTTTATATTGTATAACAACGGGACTATTCTGGCAGATAAGGGAATAGTGGACGGTATCAATAAAAAGCTGCTGGACAGGATTTCCGAAAGTAGAAAAGAAATAGATTCGATCAGCTATGGGAATGATTTTGCATACATTGTCCAGTCAGGTATTGCACCCTGGAAATACGTATACGTCTTTCCCAAAAATGATATGATGGCAAACCGCAGGTTGAATGCCACGTTTATAATTATTTCCGCTGTCGTTGTCCTGTTTGTGGGGATTTTGCTGTCGCTTTATTTTACCGCAAAGAGCTATAACCCGCTTTTGAAGCTTTTAAAAGCAATAGGGGCGGCGATTCCGGAACCGGAACAGGTTTCCGTTATAAAAAAACAGTCGGAATTTCAGATCATTGAAAATACGGTAGGCCGGCTAAGCAAAGAAAAAGATGAGTTCAAAGCCCGTCTCGTCAAGTATGAACCGGCAATAAAAACAAATATATTGCAGCAGTTGATTAAAGGAAATTTCAGTAATGAAGCGGAAGGAAAAAAGCTTATTGAGGAAGCAGGGCTCTACGATAATGATGATAGCCTCTTCTGCGTGGTAGTGGTAGATTGTTTTGATGAGTTTGATAAATCAAGCGAAATAAAAAGCAGCAGCATAAGCTATATTGAGTTGATGCCGGTTATAGATCTGGTGGAGCAGGTTATTAAAGGCGAGGGGAATAAAGGACAGGCTTTCCAGACGGATTATAACAGGATTGCCGTTATTCTGTGTGTTAAAAGCGCCGACAGGGGAGATATAAATTCTATTCTTTCAGCTATCAAGACTCAAGCTATGAAAGATTTGAAGCTAAGCCTTGTTATCGGAACAGGAAGCATTGTCAGCAGGTCTACGGGAATAAGCAAATCATATCATGTGGCCGACAAAATGCTGGACTGGATCGCTTTTACAGGAGATGACAGCGAGCAGAATATTGCCAAGTTTTCAGATGCTGATAATTCACATTATTTTTATCCCATACAATGGGAGGAGCGGCTGGTCAATAACCTTAAAAAAGGTGATTTGGGGGCAGTTGAGAATATTATCAGGGAACTTAAGTATGAGAATATTGTAAAGCGTAATTTGCGTATAAATGTGTTCAAGCGTTTGTTTGTTGAAATCATTGAGACAGAAATGCGGGTAATAGATGAATTGAACATTTCCGGTATTGTGAATGAGGATGAATATGACGAGGTGATAACAGCAGGCAAGGAATCTGAGTTATGGATATTTATTGAAAAGATATACCGTGGAATTTGTTTGCGGATAAATGCTGCGCTGGAAAACTCTGGTATCGAATTGAGGGAGAAGATAGTACGGTATATAAATAATAACTGCCATAACCCGGATATATCGCTGAAGAACATCGCTGATAAGTTCAACCTTTCGATTACAAATGTTTCTGTTATTTTTAAAGATTTGACAGGGTTTAATTTCATTGATTATGTTACTAGAAACAGAATCGATGAATCGAAGAAGCTTCTTGAGAAGACTGAAGATGAAATACAGGTGATAAGCGGCAAAGTAGGATATTTATCGGACAAAACCTTCCGCCGGGCATTCAAAAAGCTTGAAGGAGTGAGCCCCATCGAATACAGGCAATTAAAAAGGAAGGCCAACAGACAGGCCTGATTAGGAGAAATTTATGCATAAAATTTCGTACAGGAATACCTTTAGCAAATGGGATGAAGCACTGCCGCTGGGAAACGGCCATTTCGGCGCAATGGGTTACAATGACGGGAATGAGCTGGTCTATGCGGTAAACCACTATGACGTATACTATAGAAGGCTGGGGATGTATAGTGATGGGTTTGCCGAGGAAAGAAAGAAAATCAGACCGACGGATACATCCAGATATGAGCTGATACAGGAAAGAACTATAAAGGCGCATGAAGACCCGGAGGATCCTGCGCATTATAACTATAATTTCACATTGCTTCCCGAGATGAAGGAATATTACGGTTATGACCGCAGGGGTGAAACCCAGCCCTTCACCGGCGAACTGCATATACTGTTTGACAAATCGGTCAGAGGTGCTGATGAATTTGAAAGCTGTCTTGAGATAGAAAATGCCGTGCATAAATATAATGCAAAAACCTCTATGGGCGGATTAGGCATATATACCATAATAAGCCAGGATATCGACATAATATTGACACAGGTAAAGCAAACAGGGGAAAACAAAATTCCGGGTATTGAAATAACTATACCCGAAAGGCGCCGCCTTGAGATAAAAACCGAATATAAGGCATATAACGGCAATACTGTTTACTTTATAAACAGCTTTCATACAAGCAAGGAGGAAAGAGAAAATAATAAACTGTTCAAATATATATTTATGGTCAGGCTCAACAATGTAAAAGTCCAGGAGGTTATTTTGCAGGACGGGAAGCTGACAGTAAATATAACTGATGCAAAAGCGGACTTCAATCTGCTGACATGCGTCGTAACTGAGGAAGAGACGGCAGATTTACTGGAAACAGCAGTAAAAAGGCTTGATGCTGCGGAAAGAAATATAAATGAAATTGTTGAAACTCACAGAAAATATTGGAGCAAATTTTGGGGTAAATCAGGTATCAGGATATCCGACAGCATTCTGGAAAAGCTCTGGTATGTAAACCTTTATTCCCTCGAATGCTGCAGCGGGAGGGGAGCGAGACTGTACGAGCAGGCATGCGGACTTAATGGGTTGTGGGATATAAAACAGCCCAGTCAGTGGGGAAGTATGTGGTACTGGGACGTAAACATCCAGGCGAGCTTCTCACCGGTATTTACCAGTAACCATCTGGAATTGGGAAGTGTGTTCTGCGAAGGCCTGCTATCCTATGTAGATCTTGCAAGAAAGAGAGCAAAAGAATTCTTTGGCATGAGGGGAATTGCAACCGACTTCCCCCATGACTTATATAATTCGATCTGGCCATGGTCTGCACAGTATTTATGGTGGTATTACCGTTATTCGGGAGACGCGGCCTTTTTGAAGGAAAAAGCATACCCGCTTTTTGAAGGGATATTGTTATTCTATGAAGATTTTTTGAAATATGATGAAGAAAAGGATCAATATTATATATTCCCCGACGTATCGCCCGAACAGGGGCCTATGACAAGAAACAGCACAATAACTCTGGCCTGTCTGAAGTTTTTACTTAAGGTTTCAATTTCTGCAAATATTTTGTTGAATAAGAGTAAGGAAGACAGGCTTAGGTGGGAGAATATATACAATAAGCTTCCTTATTATTTCCTTGGAGAGTCTCTTGAATTCGGGAAGACAATAAAGGATTCGGAATGGGCCGGACCTACAATGGATCTGGGGCATCCATCGCTTTTTATGCCTGTATATCCTATTGGAGAGATAAGTAAACGCAGCGGTGGAGATTTGGTAGAAATAGGAGAAAACACCATAAAATACGCAGATTCAAAGCTTGCCATTGGTACCTTCGGTTTCGGATGGACAGCCTGCGCGGCGGCAAGACTGGGTTTGGGGGATGAGGCGCGCAGAATATTATATGAAAAGGGAATAGCCTATTCTTTGAGGATAAACGGTTTATTTGCCGAGGAAACGGAAAGATGGCTGCAGAGCTGCCTCACATCCTGCGCTCCCGTATATAATCCGCCTTTAATCGAAGGAGGCAGCGAGACTGTTGCGGCAATAAATGAGATGCTTCTTCAGAGCATGGACGGCATTATTGAAGTGTTTCCCGCGCTGCCAAAGGGAGGAAAGCCGGATAGCAGTCTGGGCGTCTCTAAATTCGGCATTCCTTTGAACAATACTGAAGCGACTGAAGCCTGGAAGGATTGCTGTTTTGATAATTTACTTGCCGAAGGGGCGTTTGAGGTATCGGCATACCAGCAGGGTGTAGAAACATCCCTGGTAAAAATACGAAGCCTTGCCGGAAATGAGGCAAAGCTTATCAATCCCTTCGTTGGTAAGGATATAAAGGTGAAATGCGGCGGAAAGGCTGTTGGCTTCGAGATAACGGAAAATATAATAGCTTTTAAAACCATGAAGGACGCTGTATATGAAATAAAGGCCGCTGAAAGGGACGATATCAATTTGAGCCGAAGCAGCAATACGGGAGATGGAGCCGAGTGCCCGGCGCATTCAGAGGATAAACCTGAAATATATGTGGCTCAGTCAAACAGGAGGGTATTCCTGGGTAAAAACAGTGATACGGAATTTCTCAGGGAGCTTGATAAAATTACCTTTGATTATTATCAGGGTGAAAGCCGGACGTCGAGAATAGCGGTATACAGGTTTGACTTCAGCCTTCCCAAAGATCAGCTTGAAAAGGATTACAGGAGCATATTGCCCAAACAGATTCATGCATGCGGCAAGCAGGGTCTTGACTTTATAAGGGTGACGAAGAATATGGTTTTTTCAACCTTCCGCAGTTACGGCTGGGATGATGTCACCGGGCTGAAGTACGTGGACAGAAAAGCTTTGGACCCATTCAGGAGGGACTTTGTCAGCGGTACAAATGAAAGAAAATTTAAAATCGAGGTGGCATGCGGCCAATACCAGATATTCTTTGCTACCGGTGATTCCTGTGAAGAGACATATACGGCAATTGACATCAACGGCCAGCAGAGATGGAAGCCGCAGGGCGTCATAAAGGCAGGAAGGTTTGAAGCCGTCACACTGCCGGTTATACAGTACAAGGACGGCATAATGGATATTGCTGTTTCAACCATGAGCGGATTCGAATGGAAGATAAATATGATGGTGATAAACAGACTGCTGTAAAAAACTTAGCGGAGTATAAACCAAATGAATATCAAGGAGCTTGAAAAGTTAAGCACACCCAATTGGCTTTATAATGTGAAAGATCAATTAAGGCAATATATTTATGACCTTTCAGAAAGCGCGTTTGCATCAGGTGATGAGGCAAGGGATGAAATAATAAACAAAGAACAGCTTGCCGAGAGAAAAAATTTTGTAAGAAGCAGGTTTATTGAAGCCATTGGTGGTATTCCCGGTTCAGGAACGCCGTTAAATCCCCAGATAAAAGGAATAGTAAGGGATAATGGTTTCAGGATAGAAAAAATCATTTATGAATCACGGCCTGGAGCATATGTAACCGCCAACCTTTACATGCCGGACAATATTTCGTCTCCGACGGGCGCTGTCCTGTTCCTGAGCGGGCATCACGAGCATGCCAAGCATGCGGAGGAGTATCAGGTAGTATGCCGTTATCTTGTAAATGCCGGACTGGTCGTACTTGCGCAAGATCCAGTGGGTCAGGGCGAACGTTTCAGTTATTATGAGAATTCTATAGAAGCAGCTACTATAAACTGGGGTGTGCCGGAGCATGATTATGCAGGCTTTCAGTGCCTTCCCCTTGGAGACGCAATGGCCCGGTATTTCGTCCATGACGCCATGAGAGGAATTGACTATCTTTGTACGCGTCCTGAGGTTGACCCGGGGAAAATAGGCGTTACCGGACACTCCGGCGGAGGCACGCAGACATGCCTTATGATGCTTTGCGATCCGCGTTTGGCTGCAGCGGCTCCGGGAACATTTTTAATGAACAGGCGGGCGTATATGTATTCGGGAGGAGCCCAGGACTCGGAACAAATCTGGAAGGGCGCGTCGGCGCTGGGAATCGACCATGAAGATGTCCTGCTTATGATGGCGCCGAAGCCCGTATTGGTGCTTGCGGCGAAGCATGATTTTTTCCCGATAGAAGGAACGCGCCGAAGTGTGCAAAGAGCTGAAAAGTTTTGGGAGATGCATGATCGCGCCGGTGATCTGGAACTGTTTGAAGACGATGTGGAGCATATGTATTCAAGGCTGATGGCGGAGAAGGCCGCAGGTTTTTTTGCCCGGCATCTTTCAGGTAAAAATGCCCCAACTGCGGAAAAGCAAATCAATCCTATAGAGCCTTCCCGATTATGGTGTACAAAATGTGGCCAGATCAGGTGCGAGTATGACGATGCACGTTTTGTACATGATGATAATTGTGACCGGCTGGAGCAGCTTAAAGGAATAAGAAATGATTTGGACGAAAAGGGCCGGAAGGAAAAAGCTCTTTCATGGCTTAAAGAAAAGGTTTATACCGATAGAAAAATCTGCGACTTCAATCTGCGGGTCGTAAGAAAACTGAATGTTGAGGAATTTGTAGTCAGCACACTGATATGGTGGTCGCAGGAAGGCATTTTTAACCATGCATATATCTTCAGAAATTTTATGTATGAAGATAAAACGCCGCTACCTGTCACAATCTGTATCTGGGATGGAGGGACCACGCAATTAATGCGTCATATCAGCCGGATAAGAAGGCTATGCGATTCAGGGAGGGCTGTCTTTGTATTGGATACGTCAGGGACGGGACCTTTAACGCCGAACCCGGTCAATAGCTTCAATATATCGGAAAATTACGGTACAATGTATAAATTGTCCTGTGATCTCATGTGGTTGAACGATAGCCTGGCCGCCCTCCGTACCTTTGATGTTCTGCGCGCGCTGGATGTGATTTCCGTTCTGCCCGGAATTGATCCGAACGGTATGGATATTTTTGCTTATGGGCGTAAAGGGATTTACGGACAGCTGGCGGCGGTCTTTGACGAGCGTATAAAAGAAATAACCGTTGCCGAAGGGATAGGAAGCCTCGAAAGCCTGGTAAAATCCAAATATTACGACAATCAAGAAGTACTGGAGATCATTATACCGGAAATATTAAAGCATTTTGACTTGCCCGACGTAAACAAGTGGATTGGAGAAACCAGGAATATAAATATAATTGGAGGCGCTTAGATGATGCCATTTTTCTATAAATATGAAGGTGAGAAATCCACTAGGGTAGAATATGCCATAAATGTATTGAAAAGAAGGCTTTCTAAAATCAATATTGATGTAGTGGCGGCGGAATCAGAGAAAACAGACATTCCATGCCTGGAGATTTTATGCAATAATATCGAAGGCGATGGGCAGGGCTTCTTTTTAAAATGGTTCCCCGACGTTGATACAAATATAATATATGATCCAAGCTTTACTTACACTTCTGATGTTATGCCGGAATTGATACAGCTTTCGGAAGAACCGGCAGGGATTAAAAATACAGGCAGTATAGCTGCCGATAGTCCGGCCGGTATATTATACGGTGTAATAGAATTTTGTGAGCGCTGTGAAACAAGAAAATGCCTTCCGATAAGGCCGCTGGAAATAAAAAGAGGACCAAAAATGCTTTTGAGGTCGTCATGCCTTTTATTAATGAAAGCCGGCAGGTATGATTTAAACATTGAAGAAAAGGAATTCCCATGGTTTTATGATAAGAAATGGTGGACTGAATATCTGGATTTTTTTGCGGAGAACAGGTATAATGCTGTGACGCTGTGGAATTTTCATCCTTTTCCTTACTTCTCCAAATTGCCTCATTACGCCGGCTTAAACCCTGTAGACGGCGTACAGCTGGAAATAAACAGGCGGCAGCTTATGTGGATCTGCCAGGAAGCAGAAAAACGGAACATGAAAGTCATATTTCATTTCTATAATATTTATGTCAGCCACGAATTTGCAGACAGTATAAGTATGAAAAGCATTCATAAATTCTCAGATACACAGAAGCCGCTTGTATATGCTTATATAACAGAATGTATCAAGGAATTTGTAAATTCATTTCCCAATGTCGGCTTGATGCCATGCCTCGGAGAAGGGATACCCGGCGGCGAGGCTGAAAGGTATGCGGCGGAAGTGCTTATTCCCGCTATAAATGAAACAGGGAAAAGGCCGCTCTTTATTGTAAGGCAATGGGCTACATTGACTGCAAAAAATGTAAGTAAATACATTATAGGTACTTATGACAACCTTTATGTAATGTTTAAGCACAATGCGGAGCATATAGCCGGAGAAGTCCCTGATTCGAGAATCAAGGAGTGGATAAGGCTCGGCATCCCATGCATGGTAAACATGCATATGATAAGCGAGGTTGGTCCCTTCAGATGGTCGCCATACGGTTACATAAAGCTTATGTGTTTGAATTATCAGGCTATGGGCCTGAATGGAATTCATGTTTATCCTCATTGGTCATGGCGTACCCCCGGGGTTGGGGATCTGAATCATACCGGGGATGAAATCGGCAGGGACCGGCTTTATCACGAGTGCTGGGGAAGATACAGCTTTGATGCGGTAAGGGACGACGATGAAGAAAAGAGATTCTGGGCGAATAGAATGGCCTGCTTCTATAAAAACAAAGAAACAGCCGCTGCAGTAATAGAAAGCCAGGATGTCATCGGCCGGACGCTGACCAGAATACAGCAGCATCTCTGGATACATTATGACAATCATTCCATAATTTCAGCCGGTTTTACAATTAAACAGTATTTTGACGCCCGTTCCATGCATGGAAGAAAAATAATAATGACTGATATCCTGGAAGATATTCTTCCTCTTGCAATAGAATTAAGACAAGGTACGGCGCCAGTGGAAGGTGATTATTCCATTGAGGATTGCCTGAAACAGTCTTTGAAAGACGTTGATAATGCAATAAGAATACTTGACGGGGCGGGTATTGCTTCGGATGCGACAGAGGCGGGGCGCTGCAGAAGCGATGCAGAGGCCATAAAAATGGTAATTGAATACCACAGGGCAAAAATCGATGCGGTAAAAAGCTTGAATGAATTTTGTAAAAACCATAACATACCCTGTTTAAAGCATGGTGTTGATATGCTTTCAGCCTCCCTGGACATTTACAGAAGGCTGACGGAGTATACAAGTAAAACCTATGCCGGAATATCGGATGTGAACCCGGTTTACCCGAAGCAAATCGACAGCAGATATATGCCGTATCATTGGTCTGACCTTCTGGATGTCTTCGAACAGGAAAATAAGGATATCGGCAAAATATACAAAACCGCACTTGATGGAAACATACCTGCTGCAGTAAATGAACTGGATAAAATGTGGAAGGAAAATGCTGTGTGATGAACTCAAGAGAAAGACTGAGAAGGTGCTATTGCCATGAGGAAACCGACAGGCCGGCAGTTTATTCCCGTACCAATTACCCCGACAATGATCCTACATATGCAAAGCTGAAGGATTATCTTGAGAAATATTCGGATATTAAAAGGATATGGAATGGAAGAGCCTGTGAAAAAGGGTACAATTATGAGCAAACGCGGGAAAAAATTTCATCGGAATATGAGCGCATTAAAACTATACTGCATACACCTATGGGCGACCTTGAAAGCTTATATCTGAATAGCCTTGCAGGAAAGCCGGGAATGCATGAAACCTATTTCATCAAGGATGCGGATGATATCGGCAAGTACTTGTCTCTGCCCATGCCGGAGGTGGCAGGTGATGTAATATCATTTTTTGAATGCGACAGGGAAATAGGTGAGCGCGGTATTGTTGATGTATTTTTCGGATGCAATCCCGCGGGGTCTGTTGCCGAATTATGCGGTTCGGAGAATTTCGCGATGCTTACGGTGACAGACCGTGAACTGATTCACGAGCTATGCTCAAAACAGATGTCTGTTATCCTGAACTCCGTGAAATACCTGCTTTCCAATGGAGTGGGACCTTATTTTTCAATGTCCGGGGAAGAATATATTGTTCCGCCCGTGCACAGTCCTGTTGATTTTTTTGAATTCAACGTAAAATATGATAAACCTATTATTGATTTAATACATGATTCAAACGGTAGAATGCATATTCATTGTCATGGAGCTCTCAAAAAAGTCATGCAGGGATTCCTGGACATGGGAGCCGATGTATTGCATCCCATTGAACCTCCGACTATGGGTGATATAAGCGCGAAAGATGCAAAAGCTATTTTGAGGGGTAAAGTATGTATCGAGGGTAACATTCAGATATCAAAGATGTATGAAAGTACTCCGTCAGAAATATTTGAAGTGACTGAGGAATTAATAAAAGATGCTTTTGACGACCATCTGGGGTTGATTATAAGCCCGACAGCTTCGCCTTACATGTTCGGCAGGGGGGAAGCATGTTTCCCGCAATACAAGGCGATGGTTGATACGGTTTTAGAAGTTTAGGTACTTTGCAAAGGGGGAGTAAATATGCGTATAAACTCATTGGACGGGACTTTGCCTGTCGAAATAATTTTTAATCCCCGTTGGTGGAACAAAAACTGTAATATAACTTTTGACAAGGGTTTTTTTATCGACCCGGTGCGCCGCGTCAACGATGAACAAAAAATGCGGACATATCTTTATGAACGGTTCGGTGATATCGGTCTGGGTGAAAAGAATTCCGGAGAAAAGCCTGTTATGGGTCCGGTACATTTAGCTGCAGGTTATATCGTTTCACAATTGCTGGGATGTGAAATAAGGTTTAATGAATGCGATCCGCCTGATGTAATTGCAGCAAACATGACGGATCAGGAAGTTATGGGGCTTGAGGCACCTGATATTTTTGAAGCCGGGACTACAAGAGAATTAATTAATATGATGAATGAGCTTGAAGACAGGTATGGATATCTTGTAGGAGACGTCAATTGGTCGGGAGTTCAGAATATTGCGCTTGACCTTAGGGGCCAGCAGCTTTTTATTGATTATTATGAAAACCATGAACTGGTGGAACATCTGTTTGAAATAATATCAAAAACACTGGTTGAATTTGTAACTTATATACGTAAAAGAACAGGAAGTTCTTCGATATCCGTAAATCCTTCTGTAAGGCATTTTGGTCCGTCCGTCAATTTGCATTCAAACTGCAGCGTTGCAATGATATCCAATGAATTCTACGAAAAGTTCCTTCTTAAATACGACAATTTTCTTTCGGCAAATTTGCAGCCATATGGCATACATCATTGCGGCGACAATATGGATAGAGTTGCCGAAGGGTACAGCAAGGTGAATGGAGTGGAATTTTTTGACGTGGGATGGGGGTCGGATATCAGAAAATGTAGGGAACTGCTGCCGGACGCATTTTTCAATCTTCGCCTGAATCCCGTAAAAATTCTTACATGCAGTGATAATGAAGTGGAAGAGGATATTATAAAACTAGTTGAAAATAACGGCGGAATCAGAAATGCCGGGATTTGCTGTATTAATATGGATAATGGGACGCCTGATATTAATATAAAAAAGGTATTTGATACTGCGAAACTGTGTTGCAGTTAAAAGGAGCTGCTAATTTAGCAGCTGTTGCTTTAAGCAGAAAAAGCAGGGTTTGTATTGATATTTTATGCAGGTTGAAATTACATGCGGTACTTTTGCATAATAGCGAAAATATTAGTATTAATTTTTTATTTTCCAGTAGTTATACTTAAATCATACAAAGCCTATGATTATAATCTTTTGTTTTAGAATTTATATACAAGGAGTGAGTAAGATGGAGAAGATAAACCTGGGTATTATCGGTACCGGTGGCCGGTCAACAGCTTACGCCGATCAATGCATTTCCGGTATGAGGGAAAATGTTTGTATAAAAGCAATGGCAGATATAAACACAGAAAAGCTTAAAGGTTATTCACTTAAATATTTTCCTGACAACGATGGACCTAATCTATATGGAGATTTCAAGGAAATGCTGGATAAAGAGGATATTGATGCGGTAATAATATGTACTCCTGATTGGACACATAAAAGCATTGCAATTTATTCTCTTGAACGAGGCATGCATGTTCTGCTTGAAAAACCGATTGCAACCACGATAGAGGATTCAATCGAAATATATAGGGAGAGCCTGAAGCGGAATAAAGTTTTCAAGCTTGGATTTGTATTGAGGTATACTCCTTTTTACAGAAAAATAAAACAGCTTGTTGCAGATGGCGAACTCGGTAAAATAATAACTGTTGAAGCAAAGGAAACGCTGGGCTATATCCATGCAGGCAGCTTCTTCAGGAGATGGCACTGTTTCAAGAAAAACAACGGAGGCTTTTTGAACGCGAAATGCAGTCATGATATGGATATACTTAACTGGATCATAGATGCAAAACCAAGCTATGTTTCAGCTTTCGGTTCAAGGACATATTTCAATGAGCGGCAAGGCGCAGCTATGAATTGCAAAGACTGCGATTTTATTAATAGTTGCAGATATGCGTACAAAGCTAAGGAATATGAAGGTATACACAGCCAGTTTCAAGCCTCCGAGGGGACATGTGTTTTTAATTCGGAAAAAGATATTGTTGATCATGAGGTAGTGATCATAGAGTATGAAAATAACATAACCGCTTCATTTACTGTAAGCATGTTAAGCGCCGAGGCCAACAGGACAATGACAATATTCGGAACTGAAGCTACGCTTGCCGCCGACTTCTCAAAAGGAACAATAGATATAAAATATATTCTTCCGAAAAATGAAATGACGTTAAAAATCGACTCAACCGAAGCAGGGCATGGAGGAGGAGATCAAAACATTCTGGTTGACTTTATTGATTTAATAAGAAGAAATGATACGGGAAGCGCATCAAACGACGGTAAGGCAGGAATGATGAGTTCGCTGATAGCGCTGGCCGCCGAGAAGTGTCTGGAAAACAGGGAAACAATCAATCTGAGCTATGTCGTTATGAATGAATGAGCCTGCAGCCCGTCATAGGTCCGGTATATTGAACAACGTCATCAGTCCCCCACCTCTTAGGTGGCGGGATTCAGATTGAAAAAGCTGTCAGTGGTGAGAAACAATCTCCCACTGACGTTGTTCAAACACCACGCGAAAGCGGGGTGCGCAGGCGTAGCCTGCGTGAGCTTA
>VEPD01000270.1 GCA_012027035.1 Ruminiclostridium sp.
CTACATGGCAAACCTCGGCTCCTGCATATGCGGCAGCTACGGTAGCGCCTCCGGTATAACCGAAAAGATTAAGTACGTTTACCTTGCCCGGGCGGGATTTTATCTTGTCCATCATCCATCTCCAGTTGCCGGCTTGCTCGGGAAAAAGGCCTGTATGATTAAAGCCTGTAGGTTCAATAAAGAAAGACAATTTACCGTAGCTTATGGTCCATTTATCCGGAATAGTATGTATATATTCCCATCTTCCGCCTCCGCTGGCGCTCCTGTGATAATGTGCATCAGCCGAAGCCCAGATTTTCTCATTGCCGTTCACAGGCCAAATTGCCTGGGGGTCAGGCCGCCTGAGTACATATTCGCCCCAACGCTCAAGCTTTTCCCCCCCGCCGGTATCAAGCAGTTCATAATCCTTCCAATCATCTGCCAGAAGCATATTTATTTCCTCCAAAAAAAATCAGATATTATATAAATGGGAAACCTTCGCCTTATGCCACAGGCCGCGTTTATCAAGCATCCTCACCCGATGACTGTTCCATCCCGGGCAATTCAGGATCCTGAAGCGTCCTGAATCGCCAATCTGTTATTTCTATAATATATCAAAATATCTATTGCTACCATAATACTGTATAAAAAATACAGAAAAATGACCGCATCATAGTTAAAGATCAATTTATGCAGTATCCCTGCAATATATCCTATAATGACAATATACAAAAATACTACGCTCTTGCCGGAATTTTTACGTGATTTATAGGATTTAAAAATAGAAAAAGGCCAGGCGGCGCCAAAGCATAAAAGCATAATAATCTCAAAGGGACTCATTTCCAGCTTCACCTTTCAAAGTACATTTGTGCTTGACAGGTATTATCCTTCAGCCATACTCCAGCCAATACCGGACACGGGAGTTGCATGGAGCCTGTATGGAATCCGGAACCTGCCAGCCATATCCATTGTATCAGAATTATGAAAGGTTTCAAATACTTTAAATCACAATTTAGGAACACTGAAAATATTACTTCCCATTTTTCTGAAAATGCCGGCCGCAATGGACTGTGCTTTCAGAAATTTATATGGGAAGTTATATTTTCACCAGTGCTTAAATAACTTCCCTGCCTCCGTCACCCACCTCTGAAATATGAAAATCAGCCTTTAAACCCGTCTTCGCCAGATAATTCCTGCCAACCTCATCAATAAAGGTGTTTACCGCTTCATCCCGGACAATGCTTACCGTACACCCGCCAACGCCTGCTCCAGTCATCCTTGAACCCGCAGTCCCCTTGATTCTCAATGCTTCTTCGACCAGTGTATCAAGCGCTACACCGGTCACTTCATACAAATCCCGGAGTGAAGCATGGGAGGCTGTCATGTATTTGCCGAATAGTTCTATCTTATCGTCCTGCAGGGCTTCTACCGATTTAAGTACCCTGTCGTCCTCCGTTATTACATGTTCCACTCTTTTCCTTATTATATCGTCTTTAATCAAATACTTGTATTGTTCAAATTCTTCAAATGAAATATCACCAAGGCATGCTGCTCCAGGAAGAGCGGGTCTCAGCAATTCAAAGCCTGTTTCACACTGATTTCTTCTTTCGTTGTATTTTGATTCACCAAGCCCTCTTTTTTTGTTTGTATTGGCAATAATGATCTTATAGCCTTTCAGGTTCAATGGCACATGCCTGTAGTCCAGATTTTTGCAATTCAGGAATATGGCATGATCCTTCCTGCCCATTGCAGAAGCAAATTGGTCCATTATACCGCAGTTGACGCCTACATATCTGTTCTCAGCCCTCTGGCATATAAGAGCCGTTTCCACCATGTCAATGTGCCTGCTTTTACCGAACGAAGAATCTCCGAGAGAGATAAGGGTGATTGCCGTGGCGACCTCTATCGCCGCAGAAGAAGACAGTCCTGCACCCAGCGGAACCGTATCATGATATAGCAGATCACACCCCGTCAGTCTGTATCCCGCTTTCTGCAGCTCATCGGCAACACCAAGCTGGTAATTTCCCCATTTAATTGACTTGTATTTTTCAAGTTGGTCCAGGTCTGCCTCTACCGGAATTCGCAGATCTGTAGCCATAAGCCTTATCTTTCCGTCTTCTCTGGGCCTTGCAAGTACAGTGGAATTCAATGACAGCGCCGCAGGAAAAACGTATCCGCCATTGTAATCGGTATGCTCTCCAATAAGGTTTACCCTGCCGGGTGATGAGAAAACTCTCACCCCATCTGCATTTCCGCCGTAAATATCTAAAAACTTTACCATTAAATCATTATTTGTCATTTTTCCCCTCCACTTATCCTTAACAACATTACTCAAACCGTACAAAGTGCATAAACTTTTCGAATGCTCTCCTGCCTGCCTCATTTCTTTTATATACCCCCGAATCCTCCAGCACCTGCACAAAAATGCTTCCTATTTCATCTTTCAGTAACTTGCCTATCCGGTCTTTTCCATTCACTGTACCATACTTTGAAATCATTGACTTTATCCAGGGGATATGCTTCGCAAGCATCTCATTATTAGTAATCATATCTTCCTCAAAAGTTTTTTCTCCGCTCAGGAAAGGTTCAATCGCCCTGATCTCTTCATCCAGACGGCCCGGCAGCACCGCAAGTCCCATGACCTCGATGAGACCTATATTTTCTTTCTTGATATGATGCAATTCTTCA
>VEPD01000193.1 GCA_012027035.1 Ruminiclostridium sp.
CTTTTTGAGGATCAAAACCCATAAGGGCGTGTATGGGAGGAACATAGCTCTGAAGTGAGCAATTGGACTTCACAGCTATGAAACCTCTTTTTGTACCCAGACGTTTTTTTTGATTTTCAATTATTGCAGTATGCCCCGGATTTATCTCGGGTATTATCATGGGAACATCATCGGTCCATCTGTGGGCTGAATTATTTGAGATTACCGGAACTTCAGCCTTTGCATACTTTTCTTCAAGCTCCTTTATTTCATCTTTTTTCATATCAACAGCGCAAAAAACCATATCAACTTCACCGGCAACCCGTGAAACCTCTAGAACGCTTCTTACTGTAATGTTTTTTACTTCTTCGGGTATTTGAGCATCAAGCTTCCATCTGCCTTCTATAGCTTTTGAATAGGGAAGGCCGGCAGACCTTTCACTTGCTGCTATTGATACAACTTCAAACCAGGGGTGGTTGTGCAGGAGAGTTACAAATCTCTGACCCACCATTCCGGTACCGCCCAATATGCCCACTTTTAATTTTTTATTCATTTGCCAAATCCTCCAATATATTATGTCCTGCAGAAATAATTAAACTGCTGGAAGAGTACCAGCAGTCCGTGTAAACAATAAACCTTGCTATAATAGCTTGTTTATGAACAGATAGCGCTCCACCAAAATGTTTTGATGACAGTCGTACAGCTTTTTGCTGTATGACCAGGATATAATCTTCCAGGAGATCATTCCTTCGGCATTGTTCCCTTTCCAACGATATCATCAGACCCTGCAGCCTTCAACCCCGTACTTTTGAAAAATGCGCCTCTACCAATACTTTATTTTATTTTTAATAATAATAACATCCCAAAAGTATGTTGTCAAATCTTTTAGGACAATTCACTTTCCATTCCTTCGTTTTAAAGGGGAAATTGTGTTCACTTACATTGTATGCAGCATATTTCCAATTTTGAACCCTCTTTTAATCCTCAAATTATTACATTTTTATTAAAAATCCAAAAAACAAGCCGATAATGAAGGAAGATGCTCGTTTAATGTCGAATACCGGATACATAAGATTTATCCCAATATTTGCAACCTTATATGATGTTTACTAATGAGAAGGTGAATTAAAATGTACATATTTGCAAGAGCAGAATTTAAAAAAACAGCATGCATATTTATATCAATTTTATTTTTACTGATGCCGTTTAATGTGGCAAAAGCACAATTCAGCATACCGGAGACCATCAAGGTAGGCTTATATTATTCCGACCCTTCCGTACACGTAAATACTGCGGTGGCGTCTTTTGATGCTGCTGCAAAAGCAGGCCTGAGCGTAGGCTTTTATAAGGATAATTCATTTACTCCCATTTATGAAAATAATTCCGACAGCACGCTTGTTATAAGAAAAGACTCCTACTTCACCAATTCAAATGGAAGTTTTAAGGAATACGACCCAAATACATCACCGATACCGCAGGATCAAAAAGCAGGACCTTTTCATATTATACTTGGAACCGGATATTCTGATATGACTGCTGTATATGAGCAGGTTTATACATACACCCAGAAAGGGATTCAAGCATATCCTGTTTTTACGGATACATGGCAGGTCGGCACCGGTTTCTATCTTGATCAGAACGCCGCATCGCAGGATATACCAAATATAACAGCCGCACTCGGGGAAGGATCTTATGAAGTGATGCCGCCTGCTGATAACAGGATAGCCGTTTTTGATAAGGCCGGGAATCCGATATGTCTTTTCAGCAGTGACACAGCATATTTTCGCGTTATGCCGGAAGAGGGAAATGATCCCCGTATTTTAACCATTAACGGGAAAGCATACAGGGGAGCTCTGGAAGTGAGGCGTCTTTCCGGCAGTGATATGACTGTAATCAATGTAGTGAATTTACAGGAATATCTATACGGAAACGTTCCGCCGGAAATTGGAGGGAATTCACATCCCGAAGCGCTAAAAGCACAGGCAATGGCAGCAAAAATGTATGCTATTAACAGCATCGGCAAACATAAGAAAACGGGCTTTGACGTATGTGCGACTACACATTGCCAGGTATACAAAGGTTACGGCGCAGAAACAAAAGCCTCCAATGATGCAATTAATAAGATTGCGGACAAGGTCATTACCTATAATGGCAAACTTGCAGGGCAGATATATTATTTTGCATCCAGTGCCGGAAGAACCGAGGATTCTGAAAATGTCTGGGGCTTTCCATATCCCTATCTGAAAAGTGTCGAGGACAAATATGAGCCTGTCTATTCCTGGACAAAAACACTAAGGGCCTCCGATGTGATGGCCAGGATACCTGACATCGGTAATGTCCTTGGAATGAGTATATTAAAAACCTCCCAAGCCGGGAGGGTCACTCAGCTCGCCGGAAGGGGAGAAAAAAGCAAAGATCCCGAAATCAAATCTCTGGAAAGAGCAAGAACCGTTTTCAGCCTGGAAAGCCAGTTGTACACAATTGTAACGGATGCAGATGTTTTTACGGCTTCAAAAGCTTTAGTTTCAACAAAGAGTCAAATAGGAGGGAAAAAGGTATTAAGCTCTTCCGGAATTAAAACATTAAAATCATCTACTAATAAGGCTTATGTACTGGGCGCCGGCGGAAAAAAGAAAACAGTCGCCCTTGTACCCGAAACATATACCTTCACCGGCAAAGGCTGGGGCCATGCAGTCGGGATGAGCCAGGAAGGCGCCAGAAGCATGGGAAAGGCCGGCTTCAAATATGATGAAATCATTACTCATTATTTCTCAGGTACAAAAATTGAATAACGTCATCAGTCCCCCACCTCTTAGGTGGCGGGATTCAGATTGAAAAAGCTGTCAGTGGCGGGTAGCAATCCTCCACTGACGTTGTTCAA
>VEPD01000451.1 GCA_012027035.1 Ruminiclostridium sp.
CAAATGGGGTATCTCCCTCAGCCGCTGAAGTACTTTCTCGAGGAAGTTATCAGTCATAACAAGGGGATCTCCTCCGGATAAAAGCACATCTCTTATGGCAGGATTGCTTTGTATATAGTCTATGGCTTTATCAAGCGTCTTTTCATTAATTGAGAAATCCTCTTCACCCACAACGCGCCTTCTTGTGCAATGCCTGCAGTACATGGAGCATTTATGGGTGAGCAGAAACAGCACCCTGTCGGGATACCTGTGAACTATATTCTCAACAGGTGAATCATGCTCCTCGCCAAGGGGGTCCTGTAATTCACAGGGTAGTATGTTCAACTCTCCGGAAGTAGGTACCGACTGCTTTCTTATGGGACAATCCGGATTCTCCGGGTCTATTAACGAGGAATAGTATGGGGTGATAGCCATCTTGAATTTTTCCAGGCAAAGGCTGATTTTTTGTTTTTCATCTTGAGATAAATAGATTATTTTACTCAGCTGCTCCACTGAAGTTATCCGGTTTTTCAGCTGCCACTTCCAGTTATTCCAATCATCATCACTTATATTATTCCAAAGCTCTATTGCATCACGTTGTCTCACTCTGCTCGCCCCCAACCTAAACCACCGGCTTAATGCCGTATCTTTTTAATGCGCTGTTCAATATACTTTTTATCGTACTCCTGTAATCCATACCGACGAATTCGGTAATCATCGGGTAGTCGCTGTAACTTGGGGCCAGACCCGGCAGGGGATTGATCTCGATAAAGTATATTTCTCCTTCCTCGGATATACGAAAATCCATTCTAGCAAAATCCTTGCATTCCAGTACCTGATATATCTTTTTTGCTGTATTTTTCAGGGTTTTTTCCATGGATATCTCAAGTGCCGCAGGACAATCATATTCTATATATTCCTTGTAGTTTTTCTTCACACTGAAGCTGTAAATGTTGTGCGTCATGCTCTTGATATATTTTATTTCCATAGGCGGATAGACAACTGTCTCTTCTCCGTTGCCGACAATGGCCACTGTTAATTCCTTTCCGGGTATGAATTCCTCTACAAGCATAGGTTGGCTATATGCTTTAGTGTTTTTAGCAAGCAGTTCCTTCAGCCGAGTAGGATTTTCAACGACTGCAACGTCTGAAATCCCTTTGCTTGAGCCTTCTGCGTTGGGTTTCACAATCAAAGGGAATTGCAAGCCTTTTACTGAAACCGGTTTGTTGCCGGAAGAAAGCCTGTATTTTGGAGTTTTTATTTTATATGTGGAAAGGATCCTTTTGGATAAAGCCTTATCAAGCGCTATACATAAAGTGGTTTCGTCGGAACCGGCGAACGGGATGTTGAGAAAATTCAGAATGGAAGGGACCTGTGCTTCCCTTCCCCTGCCGTGGGTGCCTTCGGCAATATTGAATACGATATCGGGACTGCTATCTGTCAACTTTTCAAATAGATGGGCGTCTGCTTCAAGAAGTTCAACTCTGCAACCAAACGATTCCAGTGCCTCCTTAATTGCTATTACGGTATCAATGCTGTCATACTCCGCCTCAATATCTTCCACTTCGGATTTTATACCCTTTTTGAGATTATATGTCAACCCAACGGTTAAGCAATATCCGTCTTCATCAGGGGGTAAAGGATCAGTTGTTTCAAATGTTTCCAATTAAGAGTCACTCCCCATATAAATATAATAAAATAAAATTATTTTTAATTAATAATAACAAATACAACAATTATATAAATGCCTGAAACAGAGCATTTAATGTCATTTATGCAGGAATTGAGAAGTTAATCCGGATTGCTGCAAGTTTTTGCCGGCAATATCATATTTTTGAGGAATATTGCGGGTTATTATTTTTATAGAAGAAGTCTGCGTTAATGGCAACGATATATTGACATCTTGATTTGAAAATTATATAATAACATTAGCTGATATGGCTGAAATGGTTAATGGAATTATTAAGTTTGGAGGTATCGGGTATATGATAGCTAATTCGACCGAGGTGAAAAATAATTTTGGCAAATACTTGAGAATGACGTTCAGGGAAGACGTGATAATTACCAGCAACGGCAGGAAAATTGCAAGGCTTACCACATATGATGAAAACTATAAAAAAGAAGATACGGGTTGGTGTATACGTGAAGGCTCCGTGGCATACGAAATGCCTCCCAGAAAGGTAACGTACGAGGAATTTCTGGAAATCAGCGAAGAAAGCGAACAGCGGCTGGAATATATCGATGGTGAGATATATCTTCTGGCTTCACCGAAAATCGACCATCAGGTAGCCCTTGGTGAATTGCATATAATGTTTCACGAATGGTTCCGGGGGAAAAAATGCAGGCCGATGCTGGCTCCATTTGATATTAAGCTTAAGCGGCCGAACGGAGGCCGCAATATAGTGCAACCGGATTTAATGGTAATATGTGATATGGATGAAAATCGGAATGAAAAGGGCAAATATGATGGGGTGCCGGTATTGGTATTGGAGATAATTTCCGAAGGCACAAGGAAAAATGATTTTGTAAAGAAGTTTGATCTGTATTTATCTACCGGTGTAAAGGAGTATTGGATAGTAAATCCAATCAACAGGGAAGTAGAGGTATTCCAGTTCGAGGATGGTGAAATTGTTAATAATATGACCTATAAAGGTCAGGAAATGGTCAGGTCATTTGTGTTTGAAGGGTTCGGTCTGATTGCAGAGAAGATTTTCGGGTAAAGCTTTGATGCCTGGGGCTTCCTTTTTTTGTTGTAATCCGATAAAATAGTTGTAACGCGAATCGAGGAGGAATTCATACCATGGAGGAGCTTTTTGTAAAAGGCAAAACCCTGTCGGAAGCATATCATAAATCAATAGAAGCATTATACCATTATGGCGAGCTCTCTGAGTGTCCCGACTATAATCAGAAACAAAAGGAATGCAGCATGACTATTTTTGTGGAAGAACCCTTCAGTGAGCCCATGATCAGCAAGCTTTTCATAGGAGGCCATACCGACCTGGAACAATATGTAGAGGAGGTTCTTGACGGCATACTTGATTTCAAGATAGGTCACGGCTGGGATTATACATATCATGACAGAATCTTCCGGCAGATGCCCTTCATTTATGAGGAGCTTAAAAGGAACCCAGACAGCAGAAGAGCTGTTATAGACGTACGGGACTGGGAAACAGATACCAGCCATGGCAATACAAGTCCTGCATGCCTCCAGCACATACAGTTTTTTATCAGAAACGGTAAAATGCACATGAAAGTGCTGATGCGCAGTAATGATGCTCCTGAAGCCACCTTTATGAATATGTTTGCATTCATAATGCTGTTGAAAAGAGTTGCCGGCGGCCTTGGCGTGGCAGTAGGCACATATACTCACAGGGCTAATTCCTTCCACTGTTACGAAAAAGATTTCAAGCTGATGGAAAGTTATATGAGAGGCATTTATAACAATGAAAATCTGACATACGAATATGAAGGCTTCTATAAGGATCTTATGGAGGAAGCGAAACCGGAAATAGCGGCTAAAGTCCAACAACTGACGAGTAATCAGGAAAAATAGAGTTATAGTAAGATTCTGTTTAGGGTATAACTCAATAAAAAGGGCATTCATAATTCATGATTGATTATGAATACCCCTGAGATTTTTGATATTCTATTTACATGTTTTCAAGTCTTGCAAAGACCTTTTTAAAGGCTTCCAGCGCGTAATCAAGCTGTGCCATGGTGTGAGTTGCGGTAAAGCTTGTGCGTATTCTGCACTGCCCGGGCTTAACCGCCGGCGCTACAACAGGATTAACATACACGCCTTCTTCTCGGAGCATTTTAGTCACGATAAGGGTTTTCTCATTGGTGTAGGTCATAACAGGAACAATAGGCGTTATTTCATTGTTTGATTCGTATATTGGAATGCCCAGCTTCTTAAAGCCCTGTCTCATATATATGGAAATATCTCGCAAAGCTTTTATCCTTTCGGGCTCTGCCTTGATTATTTCAAGTGCCGCTATCGCAGAAGCTGCATTTGACGGCGGTATGGATGCTGAAAAAATGAAGGGCCGTGAAGTGTGCTTGATATATTCGATAACATCTTCTTTGGCAGCTACAAACCCGCCCAGGCTTGCAAGAGACTTACTGAAGGTACTCATGATTATATCGATTTCATCTTCGAGGCCGAAATATTCTGCGGTTCCTCTGCCGCGTTCACCCAATACGCCAAAAGAATGAGCATCGTCAACCATCACTCTGGCGCCATATTTTCGTGCCAGCTTTACTACCGTGGGTAAATCGATTATATCGCCTTCCATACTGAATATTCCGTCTACAATAACCAATTTGCCGTTCTTTTCATCTATTTTGGAAAGTATTCTTTCAAGTTCATCCATGTTATTATGTTCGAATTTGAGAGTTTTTGCAAAACTCAGTCTGCAGCCGTCCACAATGCTGGCATGATTTTCACTGTCACAGATTATATAATCGTTTCTGCCTGCAAGGGATGAAATGATGCCCAGATTTGTCTGAAATCCGGTGCTGAAGGTAAGGGCTGCTTCTTTATGTACAAATTCGGCAAGTTTTTTTTCCAGCTCAAGGTGAATTGTAAGGGTTCCATTTAAAAATCTGGAACCGGAACATCCTGATCCGAATTGTTCAACAGCTGCAATGGCTGCTTTCTTGACTCTGGGGTCCGATGTAAGTCCAAGATAATTATTGGACCCGATCATGACTGTTTTAATTCCTTCAATTACTACTTCCGTGTCCTGACCTGTTTCCAGGGCATGAAAATAAGGATACAGGCCTGCGGCTATTACTTCTTTGGCGTCTGTGAAATTAAAACATTTTTCAAAAATATCCATTCTATATATTCTCCTTTTTTGGTTTTTTAGAACTGGCATATCACCGGTTGTCATAAAGCCCGATGAAAGCATACTGTCATCCAAGGCGCATAAG
Source organism: Ruminiclostridium sp. (assembly GCA_012027035.1). GTDB lineage: Bacteria > Bacillota > Clostridia > Acetivibrionales > DTU013 > MnB-11. Next base: position 4,915 of record VEPD01000451.1, read on the forward strand.
TGCGCGAACAAGGCTATTTTACCACATATGAAGAAATATGTATATATATTGTATGCGTTGAAACAATTTTTTACGACATGTTATGTCGGACTCTTCCCAGTCAAATGGGAGGCGAATGTTATATTCCCCCATACAACGGTTTGGGAAAAAATTTTTACTAATATTGCTGTGACCTGTTTATTCCTATAAAAAATATTCCGGTTATGATTGTGATAGTCAGAGGCAATAAGGTATAATTAATGTTAAGATTTGACCCTATAAAAAAGCAATTTCATTGCTTTTTGGGTGCCCAGTGTGACGATTCACCTGGCATACTGGGGATGTGGAGGTTAAGATGCGATTTAAACCATTATCTTACGGTGCAGTCCTTTGGGATATAATCGATGGAAGGGAGCATATTGGAGGAGCGCCTTTCAATCTGGCTGCACATTTGGCTAAATTCGGATGCAGTTCATCCATCATAACCCGGATTGGAAAAGATAAAAGAGGCGAGAAAGCCCTTGCAATGATGAAGAATCTGGGAGTTGATACATCTTTTGTTCAGACAGATCCCAAACACGATACCGGGATAGCAGAAGTGACGCTGACAGGACTTGGCGTACCTGCCTTTAATCTCCCGGAAAACGCAGCATACGAATTCATTGATGCAAATGATCAGATAATTGAAAGAATAGATAAAATAAAGTTTGATGTATTATGCTTTGGAACCCTTGAACAAAAGAACACGGTCTCCCGAAATTCGCTATATCGTATTTTGGAGTCGCTGCAGTTTAAAAATATATTTTTTGACGTGAATATCAGATTGGATTTTTTTCCTGAAGAGATTATCAGGAAATCCTTTTCCCATTCGACGATTGTCAAACTGAATGAGGGTGAAGCCAGGCTTCTCTCCCAACTGCTTTACGGGCGGTTCCTGGATGAAAAGGAATTTGTACGCAGGGTGATAGACGAGTTTTCAATCAATGTCATTTGTATTACAAAGGGAAAGGATGGATGCAGTGTGTACAGCGGGAATACTGCCGCAAGCTATCCCGAACATGTTGTTAAGGTTGTAGATACGGTAGGGGCAGGGGATGCATTCAGTGCGGCGTTTCTGGCGCACTACCAAAAATCCGGCGATCCTTTTGAGAGCGCCCGGCTTGGGAATATTATGGGAGCTTATGTGGCGTCGCAACACGGTGCCATACCTGAATATACGGAGGAGATCAGAAAGCTGACAGGCATGGGAAAATTTGAATTTAAGGTCATATAATATATCTATATTTTAAAGGGGGACGACTATATGGGATCACCTTATGGGAAAGTGGTGCTGGTCACAGGAGCATCATCCGGCATAGGCAGATCTATTGCCGAATTACTCAAAGCCAAGGGATATAGGGTATACGGTACTTCAAGAAAACCTGAGAACGAAAGCAGGAACGCAGTAGTTGGCGGGAGCGGGTTTATCAGGATGCTCCTGATGGATGTTTGCAGTGAGGAATCCGTAAAGAACGCAATTTCACAGATACTTGAGGCCGAGGGAACGATTGATATAGTTGTAAACAATGCCGGAATGGGGATAGCCGGCTCTGTGGAAGATACCTCGCCGGAAGAAGTATATAGACAGATAAATACAAACTTTTTCGGGGCGCACCGGGTTATCAGGCAGGTTGCTCCCATAATGCGGAAGAATCGCAACGGGCTGATTGTGAACATTTCTTCGGTTGCCGCCCAGTTCCCTATCCCTTTCCAGTCCATGTATTGCGCCAGCAAGACAGCCATTGAAGCCATGAGTGAAGCCCTGCGTACGGAATTGAAGCCGTTTGGTGTAAAAGTGTCAATGATTGAACCGGGAGATATAAAAACGGGCTTTACCGACAGCAGGGTATTTACGGCGGATTCCGGCGAAAATTCTGTCTACAGGGACAATTTCAAGAAATCTGTGGGAGTCATGATAAAAGACGAGACAAACGGGCCTGACCCGATAGTAGTGGCAAAACAGCTATACCGGATTATTGGCAAAAGAAATCCGCCCATCAGGGTGATAATCGGTTTGCAGTATAAAGTATTTGTGTTTTTGAAAAGATTACTGCCGGACAGATTGGTATCTTTTGTTATTTCGAAAATGTATTGAGATTGACTTGCTTAGGGCTTGTCCGGTAATAAATGTGCCATCCGGAATGCTTGGTACGGTTATTGCTGGACCTTATACAGGCAACGACTGTGAAAAGAGGATGTTGACAATATAATTGCACTATCAGCGATTAAGCGGTGAATATTGCCGTTCCATATTGCCGGTAGCTATAACCTCGGCTATTTTGTAAGCGCCCAGCTTTCGCCCGTAGAGAAAACCGTCCCAGGCTGCCTGGGCCAGGCGACCGTCCGACAAAAACTCCAAAAGCCATTCACCGCAGTATTTCGGTTCTTCCTGGTGGAAACCGGCTCCAAGATCACGTATCCAGCGTTGATTGAAGACTTCATGCGGGCCTATGGGCGGCGCAATTATTATTGGTATGGCCAGGCCACAGTAGAAAGAGAGCTCGGAGGGTTTTGTCCACAGTACGTCAGTGGTTCTCATTATTCTGTTGAATTCATCGAAATACTTATTTCTATCGGGATTATATATTATTTTTATATTTTCGCACTGGGTCAGCCCCTGCTTTTCTATCAATTTGAGGAAATACCTCCATACATCGCTGCGGTGGGCGGCAACCAGATTCAGTTTTATTTTTCCGTCCAGAATTCCGGAAGTCAGGCTTACCAGCACACCTTCCGCAAATTCCGCCTGCGCTCCCGCGCCGCCGACTGCGTAGGTCAGGGTAAGGGATTTATCGGAGTATTCCGTATCCCAGTACTTACCGAGATAGTATTTTACTTCTTCACCATGGACTGTTCTGAACCTCTTTGAGGGATCCAGCCTGATGAGCCGTTTTGCGAGATCTTCGCGAAGAATTGGCATATCGGGACCTCCGATATTCTCTTGTGGAAGGGGGAAACCTGTAAGAAAAATCCTTTCATCGGGAACACCATATTGTCTCAGCCTTCTTAATGCGTGTCCACAGGGTGCGAAATATACTATCCTGCTCTTTTTAGGATTTTCTGCCACCCATACCCGGTTTATATCTGCATCGCATATAATGCAGTACACCGGCAGGTCGGTTCTTTCCTCTGCTGCAATTGCCGCCGCATAAAAAGAAGTGATTACAGGAAGCTTTTTTGTGGATAGCATTGAGCAAAGACCGTTTCCCAGACCGCGTCTTATAAGGGAATACAGTGATTTCAGCTGGAGCGAGGGTCTGGACTGATCCCTGAAAGGATAATAGGGGCTAATATTCTGAAGCTTTTCCAGAAGATTATATAGTGAAGGCCCTATAATGAGCAGCTGTCTTGTTTTGGATAAAAACTCGTAGGAATATTGAAAGATTTTCCACAATGTTTTTTCTCTTTTTGAACTGGTCGCATTTTCGCCGAAAAGCTGGATATCGTTGTGCGCCATGTCACGAAGAGGATATGTAGCCCTTTGGTGTCCCAGTCCCATATAGGCTGATATAACCCAGGCAGATTTCCACATCAATCGCGAGTCCTCCTTGTATATTTATTACATGCTTAAAAATGTACCGTATTTGATTATGCGCAACAACCATTATATATTATCAGGATTCGCTATAATTTGAAAGATAAAAATAATCCGTTAAAAACCTGTTAAGCTTTTGCTCCATGACGTTCACGGTTTATTTACCATATGCGGCGGGTATGGTAAATGTTACAAGAAAATTACATTGTAAAAACCTGTTGCATAATTCAAGATTTCCAGATATATTTCCGTCTTTGACACTTGAAGAATAAAAAAGCTTGAGATCTTATGGTAATATTGGGTTTCAAGCTTTTTGAGTTAATGTCGCAATTTGTCATTGCAATTATAGCATCAGGTAAGTTCCGGCAGAATGGTTTTCAACGAGTATTATATGTTGGGGTTTATTTATTTTCAGGCTTGGGCTTTTGCAGCTTTACTTTGCAGTATTCAGCCACATCAGGATTCTCGTTTTCATTGGCTTTATTCTTTTTAATTAAGAAATATGCTGCAATTCCAGTTAGTACTATTAGTGCTGCCATTTCTGCTATTATCGCTCCAATCTCCATGTGAAGCTTATCACTTGCAACCTGATAGCTACCAAGCAGGCCAAAGAAAACAAATACACCAGCCGATATAAGCTTAATTGTTCTTTCGGGGATCTTTTTGCACATAACAACCCCGACAATTATTCCTATACCATCAGCAATCAGCATTCCTGTAGTTGTTCCTATTAAAATTCCGACGGGGCTTGCTGGGAACTTCGCAGCAAGAGCTATAGTAGCAAGTTGGGTTTTATCTCCCATTTCCGCGAGGAAAAAAGCCAACGCAACTGTGGTAATAGCACCGAATTTAGTTGTTCTGTTTTCTTCACCTTCAAGCTTGTCCCCTCTTATAGTCCATAATCCAAAGAAAATGAAAGATAGGGACGCAATTCCCTGAATCCATATTTGTGCAGACTCAAAGCGGGTTATAAAGTTACCTACCGCAACGGCTAGTGCATGGTTCAAAACTGTCGCAAGGAAAACGCCGATTAAAACTTTTGATGCCTTATATTTAGTAGCAAATGCCATAGCAAGAAGCTGAGTTTTATCACCCATCTCAGCTAAAACCACGGCGCCTACCGCAAACAAAAAAGCAATTAGGTTCGAATACATTTAATCCATCCTCTCATATTGTTACAAAATATTAAATATATAAAAAAAGACTTTCAACATAACCCCTCTAGAAAGGATTATGTTAAAAGTCTCGTTACCTGAATCGGTTACAAAGCCAGGCAAATGAATCACCAGTATGTTGACTTTGTAATTTAAACTACTCCCCTTTAACCTGTATAATCATATTATATTCTATAACAACTTGTCAATATACAAATCGTTAACCAATGCAGTAGTTCAGTTAACAACCTTTGTTTACAGCTATAAATACGCACCAGATAGCATGTTTGCATGGCTAAGGCTTCCTGATTACTTGAGCAGTAGCGCATTTGAGAAAGCAGCCGGTGATAATGGTATAAATGTTATTTCATCGGGATTTTATATTTTTAGGCCTGCGGCTTATTGTCTTTCTTTATGCTGTCATGCCCTGAAGTGAAAAATAGCCTGATTGCGGTAAAAAGATAAGTTAAATATGCTATAACTTCAAGGATGGATGGATTGCCGTTATATCCAAAAACAGCTTTTAAGAATGAACCTACGGCGCCTTTTTCATTGAGGATACTGTTAATATCCCAAACGTGTTCAATGATTATTGGAATTATTCCTGCTTCTTCAAGCTCGTGAATCCCTCCCGCCAGCATCCCGGCAGCAATAAGAATGATGAATGCGCCAGTCAGCTGGAAGAAATTTTTCAGATTGAGGTTGAGTGTTGTTTTGAATATCAGCCATGCTATTATTAAAGCAATAATAAGTCCAAGAACTCCACCTATAAGAGAATTCTCTGCCGACGAATTAAACATGGCAGCGTTTATGAATAAAACTACTTCTATACCTTCGCGAAAGACTGATACAAATGCGAGTGATATCAAACCCCAAACCTGGCTTTTACCAACTGCTGCATCAATCTTTCCGCGAATATCCGAGCCAATGTTTCTGCTCTGTTTATTCATCCATAATACCATAGTTGTAAGAATAATAACTGCAAC
>VEPD01000190.1 GCA_012027035.1 Ruminiclostridium sp.
GAATCCGGCTCCGGCTCACGCAAGCTACGCTTGCGCGCCCCGCTTTCGCGTGGCGTTTGAACAACGTCAGTGGGAGATTGTACTCACCACTGACAGCTTCCCATCGAAAACCCGCCACCTAAGAGGTGGGGGACTGTTGACGTTGTTCAATGTGCTCAAGGCGCCAAAAGTACTCTTGCCCGGCATTTACTCCAATGATCTGATATGCAGTTCTTTCAATTGCTTTGGTTCCACAATATCAGGAGCGTTTGTCATCAGATCCGATGCATTCTGGACTTTTGGGAAAGCGATTACATCCCTGATGCTGTTTTTCCCCGCCATCAGCATGATAAGCCTGTCGAGGCCGTAAGCCATACCACCGTGAGGCGGAACGCCATACTTGAAAGCTTCCAGGAGAAAGCCGAATCTCTCCCATGCCTGTTCATCCGTAAAACCTAAAAGCCTGAACATTTTGGCCTGCAGCTCCTGCATATGTATCCTTATGCTGCCGCCGCCCACCTCAACGCCGTTCAGCACTATATCGTAGGCCTTTGCCCGCACTTTGCCCGGATCGCTGTCAAGGTACAAAAGATCCTCATCCATAGGAGAGGTGAACGGATGATGCTTGGCGACCCAGCGTTTATCCCCGTCATCGTATTCCAGTAATGGGAATTCGGTAACCCAAAGGAACCTGAACACATTTTTATCAAGCAGGTCAAGCCGCCTTGCAAGCTCCAGACGCAGCGCTCCCAGCGAATCATATACAACTTCATCCTTGTCGGCGATAAAGCATATGAGGTCTCCCGGTTCAGCTTTTACCCTGTCCAATATAGCTTTGACCTCATCCCCGCTGAAGAACTTTGTTATAGCGGATTTTAACTCGTTTTCCTCTACTGCGATCCATGCCATTCCTTTTGCCTTGTATATCTTTACAAACTCAACAAGGCTGTCTATTTCCCGCCTGCTGAATTTAGCTCCGCAGCCCTTTGCATTGATTGCCCGGACACTCCCTCCGTTTCTTACGGTATCCGAAAACACTTTGAAACCGCAGTTGGCTGCCAGATCGGAAATATTGACCAGCTCAAGTCCAAACCTTATATCGGGCTTATCTGACCCGAATCTGTCCATAGCCTCCTGATAGGACAACCTGGGGAAAGGTATATCAATCTCAATATTCAAGGCTTCTTTAAAGGCCTTTTTTATAAAGCCCTCATTTATGGTAATCACATCATCTACATTGACAAAAGACATCTCCAGGTCTATCTGTGTGAATTCAGGCTGTCTGTCCGCCCTCAGATCCTCGTCCCTGAAGCATTTTGTTATTTGCATGTACCTGTCATAGCCCGCTACCATTAAAAGCTGCTTGAATAACTGCGGCGACTGCGGGAGAGCGAAAAACTTGCCTGGATGGACCCTGCTGGGCACCAGATAGTCTCTTGCGCCTTCAGGAGTACTCTTTGTAAGCATTGGAGTCTCAATCTCCAAAAAGCCGTTGCTGTCATAATAATCTCTGGCTATCTTTGCCACTCTATGCCGCAGTGTAAGATTCCTCTGCATGTCAGGCCTCCTCAGATCCACATATCTGTACTTCAGTCTGACTGTTTCATTGACATCCGAATCCTCTTCTATCTGCACCGGCGGTGTTTCAGCCCTGCTCAGGATCCGAAGCTCTTTTACCATAATCTCGATTTCGCCTGTGGAAAGCTTCGGATTTACGGTTTCAGGCGATCTTTTCGTCACCAGGCCTGTAATGGCCAAAACATATTCGTTTCTTATACTTTCCGCTTTTGTGAACATTTCTGCGCTGTTTTGCGGATTGAAAACCACCTGCATAATGCCGCTTCTATCTCTGAGATCGACAAATATAACACCGCCAAGATCTCTTCTCTTGTGCGCCCATCCCATAACCGTCACGGTTTCTCCCGTATTTGCAAGGCTCAATTCGGTACACCTGTGCGTCCTTTTCATTCCATAGATCGATTCTCCCATATGCCCTCCATGTCTCAATCATCCTTGATTTTTCATTCTGTCTATTATAGAGTCGACGCTTATATCCTTTTGTTCTCCGGTCTTCATATTTTTCAACACTGCTTTGTTGCTTTCTATTTCTTCATCTCCAAGCACGATAATATGTGTATAACCCAGCTTATCCGCATATTTCATTTGAGCTTTCAGGCTTTTTGCCATGTGATCCTTGTCTGCGCTTACTCCCTGGCCCCTGAGCCTGTATACCAGGTTTTGAGCAAACACATCGGCTTTGGGACCAATCGATGCAATATAGATATCCATGGGAGAAGGCTCGGGTATTTGAATCCCCTGACTTTCCATCTTAAGCAGCAACCGCTCAATTCCCAGGCCAAAGCCTATTCCGGGAGTCGGCGGACCCCCGCAGGTTTCCACCAGCCCGTCATAACGGCCGCCGCCGCATATCGTCCCCTGTGTCCCTACATCCTCCGATACAAATTCAAAAACTGTCTTGGTATAGTAATCAAGACCTCTGACAATGTTTTTGTCAATGCTGAATTTAATATCAAGATTTTCCAGGCCAGCCTTTACCCCTTCAAAATGGGCAAGACATTCACCGCATAAATTATCCATCAAGGCAGGTGCGTTTGCTATTATTTTTTTACATTGCTCCTCCTTGCAGTCGATTATTCTGAGTGGGTTCTTTTCAAACCTGTTCCTGCAATTGAAACACAGTTGCTGAATCGAAGGCTTGAAATAATCCTTGAGTTTTTCATTATATGCGCTTCTGCAATTCGGGCAACCTATACTGTTAATATTCAGATTAACCTGATTCAGGCCAAGTCTGTCAAACAACATTGAAAGAATGCTTATTATTTCAACATCGATAGATGGTTCCTTTGATCCGAAAGCCTCGACGCCGAACTGGTGAAACTCTCTGTAACGGCCTTTTTGCACATTCTCATATCTGTAAATGGCCAGATTATAGTAAAGCTTGATTGGCTGAGGCATTGAAGCCATCCCGTTTTCTATATAGCTTCTCACCACTCCTGCAGTGCCTTCCGGACGCAATGAAATGCTTCTGCCGCCTTTATCGGGAAATGTATACATTTCCTTTTGTACAATGTCGGTAGTGTCTCCTACGCCTCGCTGAAACAGTTCTGTATGCTCAAAGACAGGAATGCGGATTTCTTTGTATCCAAAGCACTTGCAAAGCTTCTCTATTACTTTTTCAATATAATGCCATTTGTATATCTCATCCGGTAATATATCTCTTGTACCTTTTGGCGCCTGAGTCAGCATGGTCAACCTCCTTATCCCGGTTTTATAACGGCAAATCGGTATCCGCCGTTTATAACGATTTTCAAAATAAAAACTCCCGCCTGACATATAAGCCAGGGACGAGAGTCACTTTTTCCCGTGGTACCACCCTAATGAGCTTGTTCAGCCCTCTTTAACCTGTTAACGCCAGGCAACGGATCGAATTAATCGCAGAAGCTTTCGTCCAACCAGCTCAAGGGTGTTCACTTATAAGCACTGAAAATATTACTTCCCGTTTTTCTGAAAATACCGGCCGTAATGGACTGTATTTTCAGAAACTTATACGGGAAGTTGTATTTTCACCAGTGCTAACCGGCCTTTTCCTGTAGGCACTTTCAGTCCGGGATGCCTGCTCCCTGAAGTAAGTACCGGCTTCTCTTCCCTTTCACAGCTATTCAAATTATTATTCCTATTAATATACGCAAAAAACATTGGCTTATGTAAAATCAGTTTTTTGTACGTAATATATTAATGTAATAACAGCGCTAAACACCAAGGATATTATCCTTTCCGATATATTATATTCTAATTATGCAGGCAAGTTTTGTCAACAAAATGTTTAGGCATTTTCCACCATTATGGATTCAATATTTTCCAGCAGATATTTTTTGCCATTATCATTGATTACTACGGCATCATACTCTTTACCATTATATTCCCTTTTCTCTGTTTCGAAGCCGTATAATATGGAATTGCCATTGATGGCAGTCCTTGTTTTGCCGTTTTCTGTAATATTATGAATTATTCGTTAATTAAATTTCGTTTTTTTACAGTATATACCATATGTTTGGAAAAAGCAATAGTTTTCTGAACATTTGTTCCGATTATTCTCCGGATTCAGAAACCATTGCTACAGTAAATAATTTTTCGCTGTAGTACCAATCAGAATAGCCGCTTCTTTCTGTAAATCATTTCATCTATCCGTGCAATATACTCTTCGACGCCTTTTACATTAAACGCCCTTTCGATCCTGTTTTCTTCCGGATAAACCACTTTGGTTATTGCACCCGCTCCTGCAGCAATTACCGACTGTTTCTCCTCCATTATCTGTACATTATATATACTCTCACAGCCCGGTTTGCAATATCCGGTATTTTCAAGATCACCCAGCATGTTTTTCTGCCTGTAAAGATAATATGGATGCATTCCCATCAAATCTGCATATCCACGTGCCATATTTATCATTTCCACCGCTTCAAGTTCTGAAACCAATGAATACTCAGCTCTTTCAGCCTTTAGCCTGGAAGCTCTTTTCAAAGCCAAAGTATGGACTGTCATACTTTCGGGATCCATTTCACGGATTTTCTTCAAGGTATCCTCAAACATACGAACATTTTCACCGGGAAGCCCGACAATAACATCCATGTTAATATTATTGAAGCCCATATTCCTGGCCAGCCTGTATGCGTCTGTCAAATCCTTGCTCGTGTGGTTCCGTCCGATTAGTTTCAGCGTCTCATCATTCATAGTCTGTGGATTTATGCTTATCCGATCCACTGCACTATTTTTTATTACATCCAGTTTTGCTGCATCAATGGAATCCGGTCTGCCTGCTTCAAGAGTATATTCATGGAGCCGGGAAAGGCTGATGTAACCTTCCACAGAAGCCAGCAAATCCTTTAAATAAGCAGCGGAAAGTGATGTTGGAGTCCCTCCTCCAATATATATGCTTTGAGCTTTCATCCCGCGGGCCCGTATCATCTCTCCGATACTTGCCAGTTCATATTTCAAAGCTTCAATGTATTTACCGACAAGGCCGGAATATTGGTGTATTGAATATGAAGTAAACGAGCAGTAGAGGCATCTTGACAGACAAAAAGGAATTCCGATGTAAATACTGACAAAATCCGGCGAGCCGGAGCCAAGCAAACTCTTTTCTATAGCTGCAACCTCATATAACAGCTCTGCTTTTTCAGCCGATAAAAAATAGTAATCCTTTAATACCTTATCGATTTCGTAACCCGGGACGCTTTTTCCCATAAGCTCATGAACAATTTTTCCAGGCCTTATACCGGTCAATATGCCCCAGGGCAGCTTTTTCCCAAGGGCTTTTGAGAGCAGACTGTAAATTCCTCTTTTGATTTCTCTTTTAAAGGTTTTCCGTTCGGATATCTGAGTCCTGTCAGGGATACCGCCTGAAAGCGGCAGAATATACTCCGTCTTACCGGAACCATAAGCGTATCCGATACGATATGAGCATGTCTTTTCCACTATGTATAAATCGCCGCTCAAAAGCTTTTCTGCAGAAATCTGGGTGAAATCGTCATTTGAAGTCACAATTTCTTCATCCTTGAAAAACAGCTTGATCAAATCCAGCAATTCCGATTCAAAATCAAGCATACAAAGCCTTACATAAAGCACTTTTCTACGAATCCTTCCCGTGTACCAAAAGGTATAATAAGTGATGAAAGTCGATGTCATTTTCTGAACGAAGCGAAGAATCCCTGATAAAGATCCTTCGCTGTCACGCAGGATGACAGCTTCTTAAAAACATATCTGTTATTTGTCATCTCTTTATAGCTGACATCTTACTCAAATATATTCAGATAAAAGGATTATTAGCTCTTTCATGTCCGATGGTAGTTGAGGTACCATGACCGGGAAATACCTTTGTATCATCCTTAAGTATCATAAGTTTATTTTTGATGGAATCCATCAGTTGATCCTGGTCCCCGCCTCCAAAATCCGACCTTCCGACGCTCATCATAAACAAAGTATCACCCGTGAATACATAATCGCCGACTTTTATGCAAATACCTCCCGGGGTATGCCCCGGTGTATGTATTATCTCAAACTTCAATCCTCCGGCCTCAAGTATGTCTCCGTCTTTTAAAACACCATCCGCTTCCTTGAATACTTTTTTAAGGCCAAAAAGGACGGAACTATTGTAAAATGGATTTGCCAAAGCCCTGGCTTCATTTTCGTGGAGCATGACTTTGGCGCCCAGAATTGATCTTAACTCATCCACTGACACAATATGGTCAATATGCGCATGTGTGAGAATTATATATTTAATCTTCAGTTTCAATTTGTCAACCGCTCCGGAAATCTCCCCGGCATCAGCCCCGGGATCTATGACAACACCTTCGCCGTTGGCGCCTATTATATAACAATTGGATGCAAACATTCCTGTTGCAAGCCTCTCTAATATCATATCCATAATCTGTTAAAACTCCTTCCTGCTGTCCAGTAATAGTGTAACCGGCCCGTCATTCTGCAATTCCACCTGCATCATAGCCTGAAATCTGCCTGTCTCCGTTTTCACCCCCAGCTTCCGGCAGCGTTCCACAAACCGCTGATACAGTACCTCTGCCGCTTCGGGCCTTGCCACCCTGTCATAGCTTGGCCTTTTGCCTTTTCTGCAATCTCCGAAAAGTGTAAACTGAGACACTACCAGAAGTTGTCCACCCATATCCAGAAGCGAAATATTCATTTTGCCGTTATTGTCCTCAAAAATCCTTAAGTTTACTATCTTGTCCGCCAAATATTCAATATCCCTGTCATTGTCCTCCAGACCGATCCCAAGGAGTACTACCAGTCCCCTGCCTATTTCACCCGTAATCAGGCCTTCCACACTGACCTTTGCTTTTGCCGCTCTTTGCACAACCGCTCTCATTTTATATGAATTCCTTTCTCCGGACGGGCGGGCAGGCGTTGAAACCCGCCTCTACTGCTTGCTTCTGGACACTTCGAAAACGCTGTCAACCTTTTTCAGCTTCTTGATGATCTTTTCCAGCTGCTCGGCGTCATTTATTTCAAGGGTAAGATTGATTATAACCAACTGGTCTTTTGTAGTCCTGGCATTTATAGCCTTGACATGGATCTTTGCTTCGGCAATGACATTGGTGACCTCCATTAAAATAGACGGCCTGTCATTAGCCATGATGTTGATATCGGCTTTATAGGCTACATTGCTGGAAGAATACCACTTTACCTCGATCAGCCTGCCGTCATCGCTGAGGTTGCCTGTAATGTTGGTACAGTCGGAACGGTGCACAGACACACCCCTGCCTCTTGTAATATACCCTGTTATTTCATCCCCCGGAACAGGGTTGCAGCAGCGCGAAAGCCTCACAAGACAATTCTCTATGCCTTTCACTACTATTCCGCTTTCCGGCAGTTTCCTCTTCTTCTTTTCGGTTTTATTCTGGGCTTCCTCTTCCAGATCATCATGTTCAGGCTCTTCAACCTTTATGGTTTTCCTATACTCATCCCTGAGCTTTGTGACAACTTTGCTGGAGGTGATTCCGCCGTAACCTACCGCCGAATACAAATCCTCAAGGGAATTGAAATTAAATTTCTTGAGGACGATTTCGATCCATTCAGTTTTAAACAGCTGACTATACGTCATTCCCTGTTTTTTAAGCTCCCTTTCAATATTATCCTTCCCCCGGACTACATTTTCCTCCCTGTTTTCATTTTTAAACCATTGACTGATCTTATTTCTAGCCTGGGAGCTTTTCGCCATTTTCAGCCAGTCCCGGCTTGGTCCGTGAACATTGGAGGAGGTGAGGATTTCTA
>VEPD01000236.1 GCA_012027035.1 Ruminiclostridium sp.
AAATTGTCAATAATCTGCCTTAAATTATCTGCCTGATCATTCATTTAGACGATACTCCCTATCAAGCTTTTGGAAATTTTATCCACATTAACTACTTCAATATCGTCTGGCACATTTTGTCCGGTGGTTATATATGAAAGCCTCATTCCCGTAATAAATCTAATGTTCAAAATAATTCCCAGTACCGGAGCTTCATCCGTCTTGGTAAAAATCAACTTGTAATCCTTAAGAAAGTCATAGTTGCTTATGATCTCCCTGCAGCTTCTGATGCTTGTTGTGGAGCTTAAAACCAGGTAGACCTCATCAGCGCCGGATGCGGTAACCATTGCTTTCATTTCTTCAAACTGCGCTTTATTTCTATGGCTTCTCCCAGCAGTATCAATGAGTATGATATCCCTGTCCGAAAACTGATTGACTGCATCGCTCATGTCAGATACCGAATAAACCACTGAAACCGGTATTCCTAAAATTTCAGCATATGTTTTCAATTGTTCTACCGCTGCGATTCTATATGTATCGGCAGTAATGAGTCCCACACTTTTCTTCTGGTTCAGCAGATAATTGGCGGCAATCTTTGCAAGCGTCGTAGTTTTTCCAACTCCTGTAGGACCCACAAAGATGACGACAGTTGGTTTTCCTTCTTTTAACGGTCCGATAATCTCAGGCTTTCCCACTATTCCTGCGACAATACTGTACAATACCGATGCCGTATCATTCAGACCGGCATTGTCTCCTACTTTTGCGACCACATTGTCAATGATCCTTCTTGCTATATCACTTTCCACTTCATTCCTGATAAGATTATTATAAAATATCTGCACCGCCCTTGGCGCTTGATCCTGTTTCTCATCCTTTTGCCCCGGATCCGGCAGTTTTTCTTTAACATGTATCTGTCTGTAAATCTTCTGCAGCATGTCCTCCATATTGGTTATTTTATTCTCCAGATTGGTGATTTTTCCCTCTTTTTCGTCAAAATTAATTTTATTTTGCGTATCTTTTGCTGAATTTGGAGGTTTTTCTTCTATACCGGAGTTTTCTGGTTCCTTGCGGATTCCATATTCATCAATCGCAGCCAGCACTTCCACTTTTGGCTTGGAAAAAAGGCCGAAAATCCCCTTTTGTCTGACCTTTCTGGTATTTAATATTAATGCGTCATTACCAAGATCCATCTTTACTTTCAAAATTGCTTCCTGGTTGTTATTTGCAATATAACGGCGTATTTTCATAAATTCCCCCGTTTTTTAAAAATATATAGTATTATAATAGCATACATGCAAATTTTATACAATTATATGGCATATTATATACTTATCACTCCGATTGACTGAATCTCAAGAGCCGGATCAAGCTCATTATAAGATAGTACAATCAAGCCCGGTATAATCTGCTCCGTCATCTTTTTAAAATACAGTCTCACTATCGGCGAAGCAAGAACGACCGGCTGCTGGCCGAGCTGAAGGAGCTTTTGCACCTGCTTGGAAAGATTGCTTAAAATTGTGTTTGTCACATTTGGCTCCAGCGTCAGATACGATCCGGTTTCTGTTTTTTGGACCGAATCCATGATTATCTGCTCCAGCTTGGGATCCAGTGTCAGAACATTGGACTTGCTTTCGGTAAAGAACTTCTTTGATATCGATCTGCCCAAAGCCTGTCTTACAAATTCAGTCAGCATGTCCGGATCATGGTTTACAACTGTATGGTCGGCCAGAGATTCCAGTATGGTAACCATATCCCTGATGGATACGCCTTCTTTCAGAAGATTTGCCAGGACTTTCTGTATTTCACCTACGCTCATAAGCTTGGGTATCAATTCATCCACTATTACAGGATAGCTTTGTCTGATATTGTCAATAAGTACCTGCACTTCCTGTCTGCCTGTCAATTCATGGGCATGCTTCTTTATGACCTCCGTGAGATGGGTCGCTATGATCGAAGGAGGATCAACAACCGTGTATCCAAGCATTTCAGCCTTATCCCTCTGGCTTTCGCCTATCCATGTGGCCGGGAGTCCAAAGGCAGGCTCCGTTGTTTTTACACCTTCCAGTTCCTCGTCAACCAGTCCGGGGTTCATGGCAAGAAAATGGTCGAGAATAAGCTCTCCCGTGGCTACTTCCACCCCTTTAATCTTAATCTGATATTGATTTGGAGTAAGCTGAATGTTGTCTCTTAATCTGATGATCGGTACTATCATTCCCAGCTCAAGGGCAAGCTGACGTCTGATCATTACTACCCTGTCCAGCAAATCTCCCCCCTGGTTCACATCTGCAAGCGGTATGACGCCATATCCAAACTCCAATTCTATGGGATCTACCTGAAGCAAGGCAACAACATTTTCCGGCTTCCGTATTTCTTCCACTTCACTTTCCTCCACCTTCACTTCTTGTTGCTTCAGAGCAGCCTTCTGCTGTTGTGTCAGCGTATATCCCAGGAATACCAGAATAATTGCCAGCAGCAGGAAGGGTATGGGAGAAAGGAAAAATGACAGTACGATGCTTAGTCCCGCTGCAATAAACAACACTCTCGGATTGCTGAATATCTGCCTGACCATATCCTGGCTGATATCGGAATCTGAAGCAGCCCGGGTTACAATAAAGCTGGTGGCGGCAGAAATCATAAGTGCGGGGATCTGGCTGACCAGTCCGTCACCAATGGTAAGTATGGTATAGGTTTCAAGCGCCGTCGTCAGTTCCTCACCCCTCATTACCATACCGATAATGAGTCCGCCGATGATATTCAGGGCTGTAATAATCATACCTGCAATGGCGTCATTCTTAACAAATTTACTCGCGCCGTCCATTGCTCCATAGAAATCAGCTTCCCTTTGAATTTTTCTGCGTCTTTCTTTTGCCTCTGAGTCGTTGATAAGACCGGAATTAAGGTCGGCGTCTATTGCCATCTGCTTTCCTGGCATTGCATCCAGAGTAAATCTTGCAGCTACTTCTGCAACCCTTTCGGAGCCACGTGTAATAACAAGGAAGTTTACAACCATAATCACCAGGAACATTACGAAACCGACAACAAGGTTGCCTCCTCCGACAAATGTACCAAAACCTTCGATGACCCTTCCCGCCTCACCGCTTCCCAGTATGAGCCTTAAAGCTGTAATGTTCAGTGAAAGCCTGAACATGGTTGTAATAACCAGCAAAGAAGGAAAAATTGAAAGCTGCAGGGGTTCCTTCAAATAAATGGTATTAAGAAGAATTATAGCCGAGAGAATTATATTGACTGCAAGCAGTACATCAAGTATATAATCCGGCAGCGCAACAATCATAGTCAGTATGATGCCGATGATCATGATTGGTACGGAAATATCACGTGCTTTCAAATTTCTGACCCCCTTTCGTAAACTTACACTGCCCTCGTTGTGCCCTTCAAGCTATATACGAATGCCAGTATTTCGGCAACTGCCTGATAAAGCTCAGGAGGGATTGCTTCCCCGATATCCACAGCATCATAAAGCGTTCTTGCCAAAACCTTGTTTTCAACAATTTCCACTTTGTTTTCTTTTGCAATTTCCTTTATTCTTATTGCCGTATAGTCCCGTCCCTTTGCAATAAGCACCGGAGCAACGGTAACTTTGGAATCGTACCTGACGGCGCAAGCAAAATGAGTAGGGTTGGTTATTACAACATCTGCTTTCGGTACCTCCTGCATCATCCTTCTCATAGACATCTGCCTTTGTTTCTGTTTGATTTTGGATTTGATTTCAGGATTGCCTTCGGTCTGCTTATATTCTTCCTTTACCTCTTGCTTTGTCATTTTAAGGTTTCTTTCGTATTCCCACCACTGGTACGCATAATCGAATAGAGACAGGATTATAAGGACCATACAAATCCGTATTGCGACATTGATTGATACAGTGCCGATCATTCCGGCAATACGTATAATATCCATGTCCATCATTTTCAATATGCTCTCTGCCTGTCCGTTCAGGTAAGCATACGCTACATAGCCGATAACGGAAACCTTTAGGACCGCTTTAGCCAGCTCCACTGCTCCGCGGGGGGAAAACACACGTTTAAAACCGCTGAAGGGATTAATTCTGTTGAACTTTGGCGACAGTGTCTCAAGTGTGAATAAAAAGCCAACCTGCGCGTATCCGGCAATAAAGCCCGTCAATACTGCTACGGCAAGTATTGGCGCTATTGCTTTAAAAAATACAACTATGGAGTCGATGAAAACTCGCAATAAAATATCCGGCATGAACAAATCGTTTATCTTTGGGTATTCTGTAAGCACCTTTTTGGTAAATGACAGGATTTCATTATACATATAGCTTCCAAAGATACGCAAGGTAACAAAAACCAGCATTAAAACCAAAGCGGAACTGATTTCTCTGCTTTGGAACACCTGGCCTTTTTTACGGGCGTCCTGCCGTTTCTTTGGGGTTGCCTTTTCTGTTTTATCTCCTGCATTTTGTGCAAACAACTGCAGATTGATATTCTCAATCATTCAGGGCTTATATCCTTTATATAATTTATTGTTCCGGCGTCTACTACCTTGAACAAGCCTTCCAGTACATATAGGAACATGGGCACTGTAACAAGCAGGATAACAATTCCCACCAGTATTTTCAAAGGCATTCCTATAACAAATACATTCAATTGCGGGACCATTCTTGATATAGTCCCTAACGCAATATCAGTAATTAGAATGGCTGCTATTATAGGCGCCGCTATTTTAAAACCGATTGTAAAAATATTTCCAAATAAGCCCATGAGGTTTTCCATTATCGACGCACTGAATACCGCATGCCCAAGGGGTACAATGGTATAACTGTCAAATAGGGCTTTAATCAATGCATGATGTCCATTCACAGATAAATATACAAGCATGGTCAGTATAAAATATATATTGGATGTGATGGGCACCTGTATATTACTTATGGGATCAATTACATTAACTACTCCAAAACCTATTTGCATATCTATTATCTCACCCGCCACATAGATTGCGGTGAAAACAAGATATGCTACAAACCCTATGGTGATACCTACAATAAACTCTTTTATTATTATCAAAGCTACCTGCAGCATTGAGTCATATGTGTCAGGCGAAGGAATCTGAACGGTATTGACCAATATTATTGCTGTAAGTAGGGAAAATCCTATTTTAAGGTAAGCAGGAATATTTCGCCTTCCGAAAATCGGCGCAACAACAAACAACCCTGTCATACGGACAAATATTAATAAAAAAGCGTCGAATCCGTTTAAAAACAAACCGGCTGGAAACGGCACAATAAACCCCCTTTACACCTTGCTATGTCTCACTTCTCTCTTCTAGCTTCTCACTTACCTGATATACTGACCTATATTTCTATACAAATTTTCTGTATATTCAGTTAAAGTATTAAGCATCCAAAAGCCGAATACAGCAACTGCTATAATAACCGCAAGGATCTTGGGTATGAATGCCAGCGTTTGTTCCTGTATCTGCGTGGTAGCCTGGAAAATACTCACAGCCAATCCTACGATAAGGCTAAGCCCCAGCATTGGCGCTGAAATCAGAATCACTATCCATAAAGCATTTTGCGCAATATTTATAACCGTTCCCTGGTCCATACTGCCCTCCTTTTCAAAAAGGGACATTTATTTCATTTTTACTAATCTCATTTTTTCTGACCTCTGACCTCTGACTTCTGACCTCTGACTTCTGGTTTTCGTGTCCCTTTACCTTATAAAACTGCCTACTATGGTTTGCGTAATCAAATTCCAGCCGTCTACCATGATAAACTGAAGTATCTTAAACGGCAGCGATATCATTACAGGCGGCAGCATCAGCATACCCATGGACATCAGGGTGCTGGAAACCACCATGTCTATAATCAGAAATGGAATGAAAATCAAAAAACCTATTTTGAAAGCAATAGTAAGCTCATTAATAATAAATGCGGGGATCACTACTGTAAGAGGAAGAGTCTTGGGATCAACAGGCGTTTTGATTTTTGCCAGTGATACGAAAAGCTCCAGATCCTTTTCGTTATTCCCGAATTGTTTCAGCATAAAGCCCTTAATTACGGTAGATGATTTGTCCAGCGCCGTCTCCTGGGTTATTTCACCTTTGGTGTACGGTTGGAACGCTTCCGTATTTATTTCGTTCAAAACCGGTGACATAATAAAAAGCGACAGAAACAAAGCCAGCCCGATCAAAACCTGATTCGGCGGCATTTGTTGCGTCCCCAGTGCATTTCTTAAAAACGACAGGACTATTATGGTTCTTGTAAAGGACGTCATCATTATCAGAATGGATGGAGCCAGTGAGAGTACTGTGAGAAGGAGAAGAATCTGAATACTTGCCGAGACGTCCTTCGGGTTTTGCGTCTGTTCTACGCTAAACCCGAACAAAGGAACCGGGGTCTCGGCAAAAGCATTTGAAGCAAAAAACATAAGAACAGTAAGGATTATTACTATTTGCAGACCTCTTGGCTTATTTTTCATCAGTGTCGCCATCCCTATCTTTTCCTATCTGAGTATTTATTTTTTGTGTAATATGCTTAAGCTTTTCCAGATTGAATTTGAATCTCTCTCCTCCCGAATTATTGGCTGACATATCTGTCTCAGGCTTGAAAATTACATTTTTTTTATTTTTGTATATATTCATGTATTTCTCAAATATTGATTTAAAATCAAATATGTTCTGGGTTTCATGAACACTGTTATTGTTTGATGATTCTTCCTCACTGATAGACAGATCGGTAAGAAATTCTATGCTTTTTGATGTAGATGCAATAAGGATATGCTTTTCTCCCGCCTTAACAAGATGAATCCTCTTGTCGGTACCCAGACTGATGGTCTCAATTATGCTCAAATGCCTTCCTTTCATAGCCTTGCTCGATTTACCGGCAATGTATCTTGTAGTGACATATGTAAGAAACAGTAATGCCCCAAAGCCCAAAAGAAACAATATGACCTCAAAATATATTTTTATATTCATAACTTACTCCGGTTTCCGGCCAGTCTGTTTTTTTATCAGCCCAGGACCTTTTTAACAGCTTCAACAACTCTTTCAGCTTGAAAAGGCTTTACAATAAAGTCACGGGCTCCAGCCTGGATGGATTCGATAACCATAGCTTGCTGTCCCATTGCCGAACACATAATTATTTGCGAATCGGAGTTTATTTTTCTGATTTCCTTGACAGCCTGTATACCATCAACCTCAGGCATAGTGATATCCATGATTACCAGATCGGGAACCAGTTCTTTGTACTTCTCTATGGCCCGCCCTCCATGTTCGGCTTCTCCGACGACTTCATAGCCGTTTTTTGAAAGAATGTCTTTGATCATCATTCTCATAAAAGCAGCATCGTCTACAATAAGAATCCTTTTTCCCATATGCACTTCTCCCTTGTTTATGTATATATTAACTGTTAGGTTTATGTTAACATTTTCCGAGTTTTTATTCAAGATGCAAAGTTCTTTTGTCGAATAAAGTTAACCCGTTAACTCTTTCAAAAAGGGACATACCATAACTACAGAGAACAGATGTAAGTCCCTTCACCGCTATAGACGCTTTGACGGATGAATGATATCTGTGATCCTCACTCCGAAACTTTCATCAATAACCACTACCTCACCCTTGGCAATGGGTTTCCCGTTGACAAGTATGTCAACAGGTTCTCCTGCCAGCTTATCAAGCTCGATTATCGAACCGGGGCCAAACTCCAGAATGTCCTTGATGAGCTTCTGAGTACGACCGAGTTCCACAGTCACCTGTAACGGTACATCCATTATGAGGCTTATATTTTTCCTTTCCAGCATGATCTTACTCTCATCGAAGGGCTGGAAATGCGCAGGCTGAACGTTCAAAGGTCCCCTGCGCTGTTTGTTTTCACTGCCTGTATCATACTCGGCCGGCTGATCATATCCATAATCCCGTTCATATGCAGACGTACGCTGGCCAGGGGCTTCGCCATGCCCATATGACGGCTGCTGTGGAGTGGAAGACAGCATTTCTTGCTGATTTTGAGGTTCATGCAACCAGGGTTTTGAAACTTCAGGTATTATGTCTTTAGCTCCTCCGGCATCCAAATTGAGCAAATTCGCTACAAGATTTTTCGCAAAAGAAATAGGTAAGATCTGCATGATTTCGCTATCTATCAGATTTCCTACAATTATTTTGAATGCTATTATTACTATTTTTTGCGAGGCGCTCAAGTCCATATACGTTTCGCCATTTTTGAAATGCATCATAAATGCTTTGGGAGGCGAAATTTCAATTCTTTTATCAAACATTGAAGACAAGGCGGTGGAAGAAGATCCAACCATCTGATTCATGGCTTCGCTGATCGCGCTTAAGTGAAGGTCTGAAAGATCTCCGCCAACACTGCTTCCATCTCCTCCCATCATCAAGTCGGTAATTATTCTTACATCCTGTTCCTTCATAATAAGAAGATTGCTTCCCGACAATCCATTCGTATATTCAACTTTAACGGCTACAAAGGGGGTCCGGTAATTCTCTGATAATTCATCCCATGTGGTAACAGAGACTTTTGGCGTCGTAATAATCACTTTTTGCCCCAACAGGGTAAAAAGCGTCGTAGCGGAAGTACCCATGCTAATGTTTCCAATTTCGCCCAATGCATCAATTTCCTGTGGCGTAAGCAATTCCTGATTATTATCTGCCGTTCCCATACCATTAAATGAAGATCCGTTTAATAAAGCATCTATCTCAGCTTGAGAAAGCATATCACCCATGCTATTCATCCTCCTTTTTGAGAACCCTGGTAACTTTCAGAGCTACCTTGTTTTTCCTGATACCGGGTTTTGCGTAAAACTTTATCAATTCGCCCACCATAACTTCCATATCGTCATTTACACTTGATTCAAGCGGAAGTACGTCGCCTTGCTGCAAGTCTATGAATTCAAGCACCGATATCATAGTTTTGCCCAGGATCGCTTTAACAGGTACCGGGGTATTCTGTACCTTGTTTTCAATGGCTACCTTCATTTCGGAAGTAGCATCCATCTGTATATTTGAAAACCAGTATTTGGTGCTTAATTTAGAAACTATAGGCTCTACAACCATATGAGGTATACAGATATTTATCATTCCGTCCACATCGCTGACTTTAACACTTAAGGTGATAAGCGCCACTGTTTCGTTTTGCGCAACAATCTGTGCAAACTGAGCGTTGGTTTCGATTTTATCCAGTCTGGGTCTGATGGAAATAACATTTTCCCATGGTTCACGCATCAGATTCAGTATCTGTATGATAATACGTTCAACAATTGCCAGCTCTATCTCGGTAAATTCTCTAATCTTATCCATTGATGTGCCTTTGCCGCCCAATATCCTGTCTACCAGGGAAAAGGCGACATTGGGCTCTATTTCCAGCACTATTGAACCTGAAAGGGGAGTGAAGTCGACAACTGCCAGAATAACAGGATTTGAAACAGAATTGCTGAAATCGCTGTAAGGCAAAGCTTCTACGGTTACGACATCAACCTGGACCAGAGTCCTGAGGTAGCCGGTAAGAAAATTGGTAATGAGTCTTGCATAGTTGTCATATATGATATTCAGTGTCTTTATATGATCTTTTGCAAACTTGCTGGCTCTTTTGAAGTCATGACTCTTTACTTTCTTTTCCTGAGTGGTCGTTTGTATCTGCTCAGCGTCCAATTCACCGGTACTCAGCGCTTTAAGCAGATTATCTATTTCATTTTGAGATAGGATATCTCCCACTTAAAACCGCCTCCTACTGAAAAAGCCATTCATCAATAATGACTCTGTAGACATACTCGTGAACTTCTTTTTCACCTTCGTTGAGCAATTCATTTATCTGTTTCTTTAATTCTGTCTTTGCCTTTTCCTTGGCGTCAATGAGTTTGACGTCTTCAAGCGATACATGTAAAAAATATGAGCTGATAATCTCTCTTATCTCCATTATGTTTGACTCAATTTTCTCCAGTACCTTCAGCTTTTTGTTATCTTTAATTTCAATGAAGTATTTTAAACCGACGTTTACTTGAATAATTGCAATTTTTTTAGGATCTTCATTCTTAAGGTTGAAGTATTTTTTCCCTTCATACAACTCCAACGTTTCCAGCTCCGCATCCTTGGGAACCACCTTCTCCACGTCTGCACGGGTATCTGCCGTCCTGGTTCCGGGCGTCCCCTGGACAAGGAAAATATATCCTGCCAATGCTGCCAGCGTGAGTGTAAGAACAGCTATCACTATGATCAATATAAAAAAAGTACCTTTTGACTCCAAATTATTCTGCCCCCTTCATCATTGGTGTAAACGACCGGCAAGCCGTATTTTGCCTTTATATTCGACAATCTCATCAATGACCCTGTCCACACTTTCCAAGCATGTATACTTCTTTCCGTGTATTGTCGAAATGACCGTATCAGGCGTCGCCTCAACAGTTTCTATCAATTCGCAGTTCAGGACAAAAACCGAGCCATTAAACCTGGTTAACCTAATCATAATATTTTTACCTCAAAAACTCAATAGAAAAATTGTAAATTTAGCGAATACTGTCAATTTTTAAAATTACCGTTTAAGATTCACAAGTTCCTGCAGCATCTCATCAGAAGTGGTAATTATCCGGCTGTTTGCCTGAAAACCTCTCTGTGTGATTATCATGTCGGTAAATTCCCTTGACAGGTCAACATTGGACATTTCAAGAGTTCCCGCATTTAGTGTGCCTACGCCTTCAGACCCTGCCTTCAAGCCCCTCTTGAAGTCTCCCGAGTTGGTGGTAGGCATGTACATGTTGTCGCCCACCTTTTGCAAACCGGCCGGATTCTCAAAACCCGCCAGGGTTACAATTCCGAGAGGCTGCTGCTGTCCGTTGCTGTATATGCCTGTAAGGATACCGTCTGAGCCGATATTAAAGGTTACCAGGTTACCGGTTGAATATCCGTCTATATTTGTCGGTTTGGCTGAACTATCAGCCGAGTACATGGTAAGTTTGGTAAAATCCAACTGAATATCAAAAGCGTCCGAACCGGTACCTGTAGGCGTAACTGTAACTAATCCCGGCAATGCTGTTGCCGGAACAATTTGCCCGTTTTCATCAAAGGTGATTTCCCCGGTTGCGGCGCCAAATGTAGCGCCTGAACCTGTTATAGTCCATTGCCAGTCTGTCGTGGGCGGAGTTGTCGCATTTATAGCAGTTTTCTGGAATGCCATATCCAGTTTGTAATCGTTGCCAAGAGAATCATATACAGTCATAGGCACGGTAAAATGTGTATTTGCGGGTGCAATTACAGCGTTGGCAACCTCGGATGCATCCAGATTACCTGCCATAACTATAGATGAGGTTTCTTTTGCCGCTATCATTCTCTAGTTTTTATTATATATGTCAGAATACAGGTTAATTGCCTCTATTGGCTGCTCGGTATCAAAGGTATAGGAACCATCGGTATTTCTTGTGTAGCTCTGCCAGCCATACACGTTCATACCGCCTCCGGTTACAAGGTTACCCAGCTTGTCCACTCCGAAGTTGCCGGCCCTTGTAAATCTGAAGGTATCACCGGAGCCTCCTTTTACTACAAAGAAGCCATCGCCTTCAATTGACAGGTCGGTAGGATTATCCGTCCTTTGAAGACTTCCTCTGGTCATTATTGTGTCAACAGCTCCTACACCAAGTCCAAGACCTACCTGCATGGGATTTGTACCGCCTCTTCCAGTGGCAAAGTCAGGTGCTCCTGCACCCCTTAAAGTCTGGCTGAATATTTCCTGGAAGGTTACCCTTCCGGATTTAAAGCCTACTGTATTGACATTTGCAACATTGTTGCCTATTACGTCCATTCTTGTCTGGTGTGCTCTCAAACCTGACACACCTGAGAACAGTGATCTCATCATAGTTTATACGACCTCCTTCTTAAAATCGCGATCAGCTTCAAGCCTTCAGCAATTTTCCCCTGATTCCGCCCTATCTGTCGATCAAGGACGGTCAGCCTCCCGAAAGGGTCCGGCTGCTACTTTGTTCAGGCATCCGACAAAAGCTGCATCGATATACCGTTATGATTTAAACTATTACAGCGCCATCGATGTTTGTAAATACGTTTTCCTTCAATTCGCTGTTATTTGCTGCTGTTATCACAGTCTTATTCCTGATGTTTACAACAAATGCCAGGTTATCCATCAGTACCAGTGAATCCTTGACTCCTTTGGCTTCCGCCATGGCTACGGCCGCGCTCATTTTTTCCTTCTGTGCCGCAGTCAGGTTGATATTTCTGGTCTGGAGCCTGAGTTCCGCATGCTTTGAAAATTTCAAGCCGTCTTTTTCATCGATGGTCTTCTTCAAAACATTTTCAAACCCGGTATTCTGCTGAACTACGGGCCTTTGCGTATTTATGGAGGGAACGCTGCCCATTCCCCGTATATTATTTTTATAGTTGCTTATAACCATTTCAAACACCTGCCAACTCTGCCACCGGAACTGTATCTTGCTGGATTTCGGTTTTTATCTGTTCCAGAGGCTTTGTTATATTTGTTATTCCTTCCACCGGCACTCTCAGGCCATTGATTACTGCATGAATATTCCTGCCTGAAAAATCCAGGCTACCCTCTT
Source organism: Ruminiclostridium sp. (assembly GCA_012027035.1). Lineage (GTDB taxonomy): Bacteria > Bacillota > Clostridia > Acetivibrionales > DTU013 > MnB-11. Next base: position 12,525 of record VEPD01000236.1, read on the forward strand.
TGATGGTTGCTGTTACCGGAATCTTCTTCCCTGTGCTTCTATCCACAATATAGAAGGATATTTCCTTACCTTCATCCGAGGCTTCCTGCAGCTTTTCTCTCATGAAATCGGGATCAGTCGAATATGTATCGGTGACCAGTTCAGCTATTTCCACCTCTACGCCGTCTATTACCGCATAGTCTTCATATGAACCCTTTTGTATGGCTTTTACAATTCCGCCGACCATGATCATGTCTCCATTTTCAGGATTATAGGCTAAAGCGCTGACGTTGAATCCAATCAGGCCGGTAAACGCTGCAATATTCGACTGGGAACTGCGTAAACCCTCAGACACTTTTGTGACGCTCTCTACCGGTATATCCTCGCCATTGACCACCACATAGGTTTTTCCGCCGGAAAGCTTAACATTTGTAACCTCACCGGATATTTCACTTGTTTCCTTTGTGGTACTGTCAGTTTTATTTGCTGTAACATTTTTACCTATAAGGCTGAAGGCTTTTGTAGCTGCAAAGCTGCCGTTCATATTCTGCATTTGCTCCAGAGCGCTGAACTGCGCCATTTGGCCGATGAATTCCTTGTCATCCGTAGGATTTAACGGATCCTGGTATCTTAATTGTGTCACGAGAAGGTTCAGAAAATCATCCTTGCCCAGCTCGCCGGTATCTCTTCCATTTGCCGGGTTTGAGGTTTCATTGATTATTTGCTGTATTGTTTTTTGACTTGATATTGTACTGGCCGTATTCATTTACTCACCTCCTATGCTGTAAGATTTATGGTATTACCTTCCTGCCTGTACGGATTGATACGCAGCAGCCTGTCAACTTCCGCCGCATCGATATACATCCTTCCGCTGCCCGGCACTTGTATCGTTGGAATCCTTCGTCCGCCATCCCCGTAACTGTTATAATCATTGCGGCTGCCATGTGATTCCTGCCTCACCGATACACTGAAGCCTTGTACGTTCAATCCCTGTTTTTCCATTGACTCCTTCAGAAGCTGCATATTGGCTTCAAGCACCTGCCTGACCTGCTGGCTTTCAGCAATAAATTTCGCCATTACCATCCCATGCTCGGTGCCCACCTTCAGCGAAAGCTTCCCAAGGCTGTCCGGCTTCAGATCAATTACCATCTCCGATTTATCGGCGGTTAACACGACCTTTGCCTTTTCAATAACCTGGTTTAAAATCTCTTTGCCCGATAAAGGAGTTTTCATACCTGCATTTTCCGCAATTGCTTCCGTTTCTTTGCTCTGAAGCCCATTTAACACGCCGCCGAGGAATTGGACATTCTCCCGTGTTTCGGATCCTGCCGCAGCCGACTGTAATAAAATAGTTCCGGAATCGGCAGCATGGTTCTTCTCTTTTTTAGAATTAGCCTGATTTACTTCTTGAGAAGAAACAGTATCATCCTCCATACAATCACCAATTCCAGTATCCGTTACTGACGATTCACCGGTTTCAACAGTATTTACCGGTACTTTCAACAAAGCTGCGGCATTTTTCAGGACGGGATTGATATTTAACCTGATCTCGTCCATAAGTGCTTTCTCATTTTGCTCCAGCTTTTCTCCCAATTCCTTCAACTTAAGCCTGAGCTGCAGTACCAAGCCCGGTAATTCAGTTGTTTCAATAAAAGCAGCTTCACCGGCAGCAGAGATATCCTTTGAAGAAACCGTTTCCAGCTTCAAATCATCAAGCTTAATCCCAGGGCCTTTTTCTGCATTCTTATCCTGAAGCGCCTGCGATATGGCTTCATCGATCTGGGATTCCGTTAGTTTGAGTATTTTTCCAAGGGTAACGCTCATTCCAGCGTCAAGTCCAAATGCTTGCGTCAGCTTTGTCTCAAGGCTATCCGATTGA
>VEPD01000416.1 GCA_012027035.1 Ruminiclostridium sp.
GAATGGATGATACTGGATGTTGTTCCGGTCATCCCACCCGAACTGCGCCCTATGGTTCAGCTGGATGGCGGCAGGTTCGCAACCTCTGATTTAAATGATCTTTATAGAAGAGTTATTAATAGAAACAACCGTTTGAAGAGGCTACTGGATCTTGGAGCGCCTGATATAATTGTCAGGAATGAAAAGAGAATGCTTCAGGAAGCTGTCGATGCACTGATTGATAACGGAAGAAGGGGAAGACCGGTAACCGGCCCCGGCAACAGGCCTCTCAAATCTCTTTCAGACATGCTTAAGGGCAAGCAGGGACGTTTCCGTCAGAACCTGCTGGGGAAACGTGTTGACTATTCGGGACGTTCTGTTATAGTTGTCGGACCCGAACTGAAAATATTCCAGTGCGGCCTGCCAAAAGAAATGGCTTTGGAGCTTTTTAAGCCTTTCGTTATGAAGAAGCTGGTTAATGACGGTCTTGCGCACAATATAAAAAGCGCAAAGAGAATGGTTGAAAGAGTAAGAAATGAAGTTTGGGATGTGCTTGAAGAAGTTATAAAAGAGCATCCCGTACTGCTGAACCGGGCACCTACGCTTCACAGGCTTGGTATACAGGCGTTCGAGCCGGTATTGGTGGAAGGAAGGGCTCTGAAACTGCATCCTTTGGTTTGCACCGCATATAATGCAGACTTCGACGGCGACCAGATGGCGGTTCACGTTCCATTATCAGCGGAAGCACAAGCAGAGGCCAGATTCCTCATGCTATCAGCAAACAACCTTCTTAAGCCGCAGGATGGCAGACCTGTGACCGTTCCTACACAGGATATGGTTCTGGGAAGCTATTACCTTACCATTGAGCGTGAAGGCGAAGCGGGCGAGGGAAAGGTATTCAGTTCCGTCGATGAAGCTGTAATGGCCTATGATTCGGGCTATGTAGGACTTCATGCCAAAATAAAAGTAAGACTGACAAAAGTCATAGATGGAGTAAAAAAATCAAGGATCATAGATGCAACAGTGGGAAGACTAATATTTAATGAAGCGATCCCTCAGGATCTCGGCTTTGTAAACAGATCCAATCCGGATAATCTTTTTAACCTGGAAATCACCTTCCTTATTACAAAGAAGGAACTGGGAAGGGTAATAGACAAGTGTATCAAGGTGCATGGCACCACTGCCACGGCAGTTGTCCTTGACCGCATTAAAGCTCTGGGCTTCAAGTATTCCACCAGGGGCGCTGTAACCGTCAGTGTTTCCGATATGGTGATACCCAATGTAAAAGCTAAATATATTTCCGATACCGAAGAAAAGATCGATAATATAACAAAAATGTATAAGCGAGGCCTGATATCCGAAGAAGAAAGATACAATTCGGTAATCGCCGCATGGACGGAAACAGGTGAAAACTTGACCCAAGCCCTTTTGCAGACGCTTGATAAATTCAACCCCATATTCATGATGTCGCAATCGGGAGCCAGGGGCAGTATCAGTCAGATCAAGCAGCTTTCAGGTATGAGGGGACTTATGGCGGATACGCAGGGCAGAACCCTTGAAATCCCCATCAGGGCAAATTTCCGTGAAGGTCTGAATGTTCTGGAGTATTTCATCTCCACACATGGCGCCAGAAAAGGCCTTGCAGATACAGCCCTCAGAACTGCCGACTCAGGTTACCTTACGCGTCGTCTTGTCGATGTCAGTCAGGACGTCATAGTCAGGGAAGTCGATTGCGGTACAAGGAAAAGTACCGAAGTGTTTGATGTGAAGGATGGTAATGAAGTAATTGAGGATGTTGCGGAAAGAATCGTTGGTAGATATACTATCGAGCCCATTATCAATCCAGCTACCGGTGAAGTACTGGTTGAAGGAGATAAAATGGTAACGGACGCCGAGGCGGACAGGGTTATGAAGGCCGGCTTGAAGAAAGTGAAAATCAGATCGATCCTCACATGCCACGCGGAATACGGCGTGTGTGCAAAATGTTATGGCGCCAACCTGGCAACGGGAGAAGACGTAAATGTCGGTGAAGCTGTAGGAATATTAGCCGCCCAGTCAATAGGCGAACCTGGTACCCAGCTCACGATGAGAACTTTCCATACCGGTGGTGTTGCCGGTGATGATATTACCCAGGGTCTCCCCCGTGTCGAGGAACTTTTTGAAGCAAGGAAACCAAAAGGTCTTGCAGTAATATCGGAGATTAATGGCAGCGTCAAGATTAATGAAACAAAGAAAAAGAGGGAAGTAGTGATTACATCCGAGGAAGGCGATGCCCGCAACTATTTGATTCCCTATGGTTCCAGAATCAAGGTGGTGGATGGGGACACAGTTGAAGCAGGCGATGAGTTGACAGAAGGTTCCGTAAATCCCCACGATATCTTGAAAATCAAGGGATTGAAGGGCGTACAATCATATTTGCTGCAAGAGGTGCAGAGAGTTTACAGACTGCAGGGTGTTGATATCAATGACAAGCATATTGAGGTTATAGTCAGGCAAATGCTGAGAAAGGTCAAGATAGACGACGCTGGCGATACAAATATGCTGCCTGGCGGGCTCATTGATATATTCGATTTCGAGGCTGAAAATGCAAGAGTTACTGCCGAGGGCTTGCGGCCCGCAGTGGGCAAAAGGGCTCTCCTGGGTATAACCAAGGCGTCGCTTGCCACAGAATCTTTCCTCTCGGCGGCATCTTTCCAAGAGACCACCAGGGTTCTGACCGAAGCTGCAATCAAGGGCAAGGTAGACCCGCTTGTAGGCTTGAAGGAGAATGTAATTATTGGCAAGCTTATACCGGCAGGTACTGGAATGAGCAGATACAAGGACATCAGTATAAGCACCGTGGTGGAGTGAAGGCATGAACTCTTGACAAATGGCGCAATGCGGTGATAGAATATTTCAGTGCTGTCAAAAGGGGAGATTCAGTGTGTTCTCCCTTTATTGGAGGGTAAACTGGTGCTGGAGCTTTTAAAGAGGTCTAACAAAGCTATAGGTGTTAAACAGACATTAAAGGTTGTAGAAGCAAACAATGCAAAGATCGTTTTCATTGCAAGGGATGCTGACGAGAAAATTACCGGTGGTGTAAAAGAACTTTGCATGATAAATTCCATAGAGATATTTTATGCTGATACCATGAAGCAGTTAGGAAAAGCTTGTGGCATAGAAGTTGGCGCATCAGCTGTTTGCTTGTTAAAATAACGTTCAAAGTTTTTTGATATGTTGTGTATGGCAGTATAGACTGCCGTCCGCTGCTTATATATTGAAATTAAATGAAAAGTAATATTCAGAGACCACTGAGAAAAGAAATCAGAGTAATAGAGCTGACTTTTACCCTGATATCTGATATCTGATTTCTGCTTTTTAGAAAGGAGGTGTATTGATGCCAACATTCAACCAGTTGGTCAGAAAAGGAAGGGAGACAGTAGAATATAAATCTACAGCTCCAGCCTTACAGAGAGGATTCAACTCTTTAAAAAGGAAGCCTATCGATGTAAGTTCGCCCCAAAAAAGAGGCGTATGCACAGTTGTTAAAACCACGACTCCGAAGAAACCGAACTCAGCTTTGAGAAAGGTTGCAAGAGTCCGTTTGACAAATCTTGTCGAAGTTACGGCTTATATTCCGGGTATAGGCCACTATCTGCAGGAACACAGTGTTGTTCTAATCAGGGGTGGCAGGGTTAAAGACTTACCTGGCGTAAGGTACCATATCATAAGGGGTACGCTTGATACGGCGGGCGTTGCAAAAAGAATGCAGGGCCGTTCCAAGTATGGCGCCAAAAGACCGAAGGCAGGCGTAGCCAAAAGCACAGGCAAAAAGTAGTTTTTGAGGTGCAGTGCTTTCGGACGGGATGAAACAATTAAGTGCTAAGTAAGTGTTGTTAGTGTAAAATTAAGGTAACATTGTTCCCTTTTGATTATATAAAGCAATTACGGAGCGCTGACGAGGACATTTGATGGGGACATTCCTTCGATTCCGGGATAGAATAATCCTTGGATTGAGAGGATGTCAGAGAAGAAAAGCGAAGGTGTGTCCCCTTACATTATGTGTCCCGAGTACCTCAAGGGGCGCATACCCCAAAATCATTCAAGGGGAAATTTCCAATCAGTATACAGTGAGCGGTAATCAGAGAACAGAGTGAATATTAACGTTATATCGTAAAGAAACTCTATTCTGACTTCTGGTATCTGGTATCTGGAACGTGTCCCCTATCATTAGATAAAGGAGGGAAGTATAGTGCCAAGAAAAGGACATACACCAAAAAGAGATGTTCTGCCTGATCCCATATATAATGACAGGATATTGTCAAAGCTTGTCAATAATATCATGCATGACGGCAAAAAAGGTACATCTCAGAAGATTTGTTACGATGCTTTCGATATTATCAAGGCGAAAACCGGCAAAGATCCTTTGGAGGTTTTCGAACAGGCATTGAACAACATTATGCCGGTTCTTGAAGTAAAAGCAAGAAGAGTCGGTGGAGCTACGTATCAGGTACCAATGGAAGTAAGGCCGGAGAGAAGGCAGGCTCTGGGACTGAGATGGCTGGTCAGTTATTCGCGCGGCAGGGGCGAAAAGACCATGAAAGAAAAACTTGCAGGCGAAATAATGGATGCTGTCAACGGACTTGGTGGAGCCTTCAAGAAGAAGGAAGATACCCACAAGATGGCGGAAGCAAATAAAGCATTCGCTCATTACAGGTTTTAAGCAGAGTGTTCATAAGTATGATTTTGGTATGTCAGTCTGTATTCTCGAAGACGCATTTCATAGTTTGATGCCTTCACTTTTAACGATTGGCGAATTACCAGACTTGCTTCCGAACATTTTGGCAATAATAGATTAGATTAGAATCGTCAGAAACGAGCAGTAATGCGACGTTTATCACGATTCCAAAAGAATCAGAGAGAAAGGAGGACATATGCCCAGGCAATTCAGTTTGGAAAACACAAGAAATATAGGAATTATGGCACACATTGATGCCGGAAAAACTACTACTACCGAACGTATCCTGTTTTATACCGGAAGGCTACACTATATGGGTGATGTTCATGAAGGCGCCGCTACAATGGACTGGATGGAGCAGGAGCAGGAAAGAGGCATTACCATAACTTCAGCTGCAACTACCGCCCAGTGGAAAGGCAACAGAATCAATATCATAGATACGCCGGGGCACGTTGACTTTACGGTTGAGGTTGAAAGATCTCTTCGCGTTCTCGATGGTTCAGTAACACTTTTTTGTGCAAAGGGCGGCGTGGAGCCTCAATCCGAAACAGTTTGGAGGCAGGCTGACAAGTACCACGTTCCCAGGATTGCATATGTTAATAAAATGGATATTATGGGTGCGGATTTTTTTAACTGTATACAAATGATGAAGGACAGGTTGAAAGCCAATGCTGTTCCGATTCAAATACCTATCGGCAGGGAAGACAATTTTCAGGGGATAATCGACCTTGTTGCCTTGAAAGCCTATTTCTTCAAAGATGATTTGGGTAAGTTCATAGATGAAGGCCCTATTCCCGATGACATGACGAGTATCGTTGATAAATACCGTAACATTTTAATTGAAGCTGTTGCTGAGCAAGACGAGAACTTAACGGATAAATACCTTGAAGGTGACGAATTTACTGAAGAGGAATTACGTGCAGGAATAAGAAAGGCTACGATAGCCGTAAGCGTTATCCCTGTTACCTGCGGTTCATCTTATAAAAATAAAGGTGTGCAGCAGTTGCTGGATGCAGTTGTGGATTATATGCCATCCCCTCTGGATGTGCCTCCCATAAGCGGAGTTGCCCTGGATGGCGATACAGAAGTGGAAAGGCCGGCAGATGATGATGCACCTTTTTCTGCTCTTGCATTTAAAATAATGGCAGATCCTTTTGTAGGAAAGCTTTGCTTTTTCAGGGTCTATTCCGGTAAGCTGGCTTCAGGTTCGTACGTTCTCAATTCATCAAAGAACAAAAAGGAAAGAATCGGAAGAATACTTCAAATGCACGCAAACCACAGGGAAGACATAGATATGGTATATTCGGGCGATATAGCTTCAGCAGTCGGACTGAAGGATACAACTACAGGCGATACGCTTTGTGTTGAAGATGTGCCTGTAATACTGGAATCTATGGAATTTCCCGAACCTGTCATATCAATAGCAATAGAGCCGAAAACAAAAGCCGGGCAGGAAAGATGGGTATGGCGCTGCAAAAGCTTTCAGAGGAGGATCCGACCTTCAAGACTTACACTGACCCCGATTCCGGACAAACCATCATTTCGGGAATGGGTGAACTCCATCTTGAAATCATTGTTGACCGCATGATGAGGGAGTTCAAGGTCGAGGCAAATGTTGGGAAACCGCAGGTTGCTTACAAGGAGACAATAAGTAAAGCTGTTAAAGCTGAAGGAAAATTTATCAGGCAGTCGGGCGGCAGAGGGCAATATGGGCACTGCTGGATCGAATTGGAACCGCAGGAACCAGGTACCGGATATACTTTCGTCAACAAAATTGTCGGCGGCGCAATTCCCAAGGAATATATTCCGGCGATAGACGCAGGTATTCAGGATGCTATGAAGAATGGCGTTTTGGGCGGATACCAGGTACTTGACATTAAGGTTACACTTGTTGACGGATCATATCACGAAGTGGATTCCTCTGAAATGGCATTCAAAATAGCCGGGTCAATAGGTTTCAAGGAGGGCTGCCGCAAGGCAAACCCGGTACTTCTTGAGCCTGTAATGAAGGTGGATGTCGTTGTACCGGAGGAGTATATGGGTGATGTAATCGGCGACCTCAACTCCAGAAGAGGCAGGATGGAAGGCATGGAGGCAAGAGCA
>VEPD01000042.1 GCA_012027035.1 Ruminiclostridium sp.
ATCCTCTCTTCTCGATCCTTATCTGGCTTGTTGAGCAATTTTGCATAGAAATCAAGGTTTTCCCGGGCAGTTAGCTGATTATCTATGGTACTATTTTGGGGACAGACACCTATAATGCTACGAATTTGTTCTTGTTTCTTCTCTATATCATATTCGGCAATGAGAGCTGTGCCGGAAGTAGGTTTGATTAATGTAGTTAGCATTCTTATCAATGTGGTTTTGCCTGCCCCGTTGGGGCCTAAAATGCCAAAAATCTCCCCTTTAATTACATCAAAACTAATATCTTCCACGGCAATTATATTTTTGCGATTCTGAAAGATCTTAGTTAAATTTTTTATCTGGATGATTTTGTCTTTGTTTGGAGATTCTGGCTGATTAATTGTATCCATTATTATATCCTGAATAAATTATTATAAAAACTAATACCTGTGTGGAACAAATTTACATGTCGGATCTGAACTCAAAATATCCCCATTGCGTACAAACGCTTCAGCACGGCAGCCACCGCATATATCGGCATTCTGACAGTTACCACATTTTCCGGTGAACTCTCTATTTTGCACTTTTTTAATCAAATAGGAGTTTTTCCAGATATTTTCTAAAGTATTTTTTCCTATATTTCCGATGGGAAGACGAACAAATGGACACAAAAGTACATTGCCGTTGCTTGTGATCTCACAGAAAATCTTTCCTGCCACACACCCTTCACAAATCTTCTTGAACTTTTCTGCAGTCAGATCATATGGCTTTTCTTTAAGGAATACATCTAGAGTTTCAATGATTGGAATTGGCAGTGGGCAATCTCCAAAGATGTCTTTACCAATAGAACCCCATCTCTCTTCCCAAAGACACCAGAGTTCATCTGGACTCAGAACAAGTTCATTCCAGTTAACATTTGCCCTGCCAGCAGGGCGAAGAGGCATTGCAGAAAAATGCAAAATTTTATTCACATTAATTCCATGCTTTTCCAGTCCTTTACGGATGTCAGAAATTTCAATATAATTCTGTCTCATCACAGTTGTCAGAACTCTTATAGGAACATTCTCAGCGAGCAGATTTTTGATTCCTTCTATTGCTTTTAGATAGGCTCCATTTTTTCGGACTATAGTATCATGGGTGGATTCTTTAGAACCATGAATTGAAACTGCGACTGAATCCACTCCCGATTCTGCTATTTTTACAGCCGTATTTTCATCGATTAATGTACCATTGGTGCTTAGCCCTATATACAATTCCCTTTTTTTAACATGGTCTATTAAATCGAATATATCAAAGCGAATAAGAGGTTCTCCCCCAGAGAAGCTTAAATATTTGACACTTGTTCCTTCTAATCGATCGATGAACTCCTTTACGTCTTTTGTGGACATGTCTTTCTCTTCATGTTCCGAAGATGCAAAACAGTGAATACATGACTGATTGCATTTACTTGTAATTTCAAAATTAACTCGTTCTGGCAGTTCAAAATTTTTAATCATGTTAATTCAACCTGATTATAAAAACAAGAATCTGAGGCTAAATGATCGTGTTTTTCGTAGAATGCTTGAGCACGGCATCCGCCGCAAACTTCACGTTTATCGCAAATACCGCATTTTTCTCTTAACCTGCTGCGGTCTCTTAAATCCTGAAGTATTGGAGATTCCCGATATATTTTTGTGAAGCTACTATCTCTTATATTTCCAACTTTCTTTCTGAAAAATAAGCAGGGGAAGACATCTCCAGTCACGCTTATAGCGATTAAAAATCTCCCTGCCAGGCATCCTCCAATTAATTGAGAAACCAAACGTCTATCTTCTGTTTTTATAGTGCCTGTTGGATACGGTGCTCCCCAATATTCTGCTCCCAAGATAGCTTCTGTATACCACTTGCAAATCTCTTGCCACTTCAACAGTGATGGAGCTAACTTGTTAGTTGCCCGTCCAGTTGGTTTCAGTCTTAAAATGTTGAACCCACTAATTTTCATCACGTCAATTCCTTTGTCCATTAGTGAATCAAAGATTTTTGGAACTTCATCTGCATTTTTGTTCATCACTGTTGTATTCAAGCTAACGGGAATTTTTGCATCTATAAGCTTCTGGACATTATGGAGCACTAATTCAAAATGTCCCTTCCTTCCTCGAATCGCATCATTAGTTGAGGGTTTGCATCCATCAATGCCGATATAAACAGTTGATATACCGATGGGCTTCAATTTATCTATTATAGCATCTGTTATTTCGACCCCCGCAGTCGCCAAAGAAACCCGTATTCCCTTGTCTTTTATATCTTGTGCTAAATCAAAAATATCCTCACGAAGAAGGGGTTCTCCGCCTGTAAGTTCAACAGCCTTTACTGAATTTGCAGCGAAATCTTCTATTAGATTTGCTTCCTCAGTTCTTGTAAGTGGGGTATCGTTTATATTTTTATTATATGCATAACACTGTATACATTTCATATTGCATATGTTTGTAACTTCCCAACATACTGCCCTCGGTGCGTTCATTTCATTTACAAAGTTTTTAACATCTTCAACCCGATAGCTCTCTAAAATGCGTTTTACTCTTTGTTCTCTCCATTTTATGGCAAGTTCGCCTTCAAAACGTTCTTTCATTTTTATACCTCCTCTTTATTATATAATTCAAGTGCATTCAATCCCAGATAAGCGGAATACATTGGGTCATTATAAAGAATCGAGTGAGCATAGACTCCTGTATAAGAACGTACAAAAGAACCGTCTGGATTTTGTGAATCTATCAAGAATTGAATTACAGGATCAATATCTACAGCGTCAAAAGAGCAGGTCATAAATGCTGTTATAGCTAATGATGCCTCCTCTACGGTGCCATTGCCGAAACCTCCATCAGGGGGATGCTGCTGAGCAACGAGATATTCTAAACCTCTGGCTATAGTTTCTCCTTTAAACCCAAATTTATGCAATGTAGTTACAGCCTCAGAGGTTGCATGGATGTTACTATTGAACCATGTCGTTTTCCATGAACCATCTTTATTCTGAGCCGAAACTAACCATTTAAGAGCAGATTCTATGAAAGGTTCTTTACCTGTTAAAGGTTCATTGTATAAGGCTTTTAAAACGTGACAAGTTATATCCACACTTGGTTGATGAACGACTTTTCCTGAAACACAATAAGGGGGGCTGCCATAATACTCCGGGAATGTGCTCCAGCTTCCATCTGCATTTTGCATGGATTTTAAATATCGAACTGTTTGTAGGGCTTTATCTGAGCGGAGACTTTTGAGCCCTATTAAAGCCACGGCAGTATCATCAATATCAGGCCCTGCATATGGTAATGTTGATCCAAAACTTCCATCCAGATATATTCCATTTTCAAGATACTTTCTTGCTCTCTGCAACCTCTCATATTGTAAAAATTTACTTGCAAGTATAGAGCTTGCCCAGCCTATATCCCAGCAAGTTAATTGGTTGAAAGCTGGAAAGGCACCCTCTGAATACTGCACTTTAGAAAACCACCGATATGGACTTATTTTTGGATTTATTTTAGTTCTTTGAAACGCTAATGTTGCCAGGGAAGTAACTATAATATCCTGATCCCATGAGCCATCCAATCCCTGAACATTTTCTAAAAATCTTATAATTTTATCAGCATTTTCATGTTTGGCTAACATTTCAAGTGCAGTAAGGCTGAAAACCATATCTTTTGCATAAGGATACAGATTGTTATAAAAGAAAGGTGTAAATCGCATCTCTGAAGGAGGTAATTCTACTGGTCCGACGCTCGGAGTACATATCTCATCTGGCGGGTATTTGTTAAACAAACTTAGAATCACCTGCACAAACCATTTTGTCTTAGAGAAGCCCCCATTTTCTTCTATAAACATGCTAGCTCTCTCATCTACCTGTTTATCCGTCTCTTCTAGAGCCAGCAGGCAAAGACTGGTGCTATTAATATCACTTGGCACATTATCCGAAAAACCCCATCCTCCATCCTTGTTCTGTATATTTCTAAGCCAAGAAATTGCATTTTTTACTGATTTAGAATCTTTCTCAGATGCTAAAATTACAAGAGCTGTAGCTAAGGGGCTTTGGTTAATCAAAAATTTTGACTGTCTTTGTGTATCTGTTAATATATGGTTATCTATGCCATCCAGAAGAAATTTATGACTTCTTTTAACGGCTGTTTCGATTTTGCTTTTTTCTAAACTCATATTTTTCACTCCTTAAGATTAAGAACCAATGGACAACCAGGATCTGATTCAAAATAATTTCCAGTATAGAGAAATGCCCTGGCTCTGCATCCTCCGCATGAATACTTATCAGGACAATCCCCACACTTACCTTTTAACATACTGCGATCATGCATGTCCCGCACAAGAGTTGAGCTGTACCATAGGTCTTCAAGATCATGTTCTCTTATGCTTCCGATACTCTCTTGTATCGAGGTGCATATACGTACATCCCCATTCGGGAGAATTATTGCATGTCTCGCAGCAGCACATCCTTCCCCGTAAGTTCTGTTGATCTTCGCCCAGGGAGCATATCTTTCGTCGTTTCTATGTTTTGCTGCCGGGAGTTGGAAAACCGTATGGCGATTCATTGGGCGCGTTAAAGGCTCCACGCCTAACGAGTTACATTTAACTAAAATATTATTTATTATATCTAAGTATTCCTTACGTGTCGCATATTCTGAGATATTATTTTCTTTTGCTCTTCCTTCCGGAAATGTTTGCAAAAAGGAAAATTCGTCAATACCTATTTCAAGAGCAAAATCAAATATTTTTAAAATATCTTTTGTATTAATATCTCCCACCGTGCTCCGAATACTTATGGCTAGACCGGCATCCTGGCATGCATGCAATCCTCCGATAGTAAGGTCAAATGCGCCAGGAACGCCACGATACGTATCGTGAACCTCTGGGCTTGCACCATCCAGACTTAAGCCTATTTGATCCACACCAGCATCTTTTAATCTCTCAGCTACCTTTTTATTAATCAGGGTAGCGTTTGTCGCCAGGATGATGTAGCGGTCATTATCTGATGCATACTCTATGATATTGTAAATATCTTTTCTAAGAAGCGGTTCACCTCCTCCAATAACCACCGCTGGTACATCCATTTTGACCAAAGAATCAATTATTCTCTTAATTTCATGTTCTTTCAGTTCAAAAGGTAATGGCTTTCTTGCTGCAAATTTACAATGTCTGCAATATAAATTACATGCCATTGTGGCAGTGATAACACCAGCGATCGGTGCATATTTATGTATTTTCTCCATTTTTTTATCCTCCTAATTAATATCAACTAAACTATTTAATAATTTAAGCAATGTTAAGACAATAAAAATAGCAAAAAGAAAAGTTTTTTGTAAAGATAAAATCTCTTTTGCTCTCTGTTTACTCTGATTATGTATCAACCTGATAAGTGAAATAAGAACAAATGCCGAGATTACAGCGAGTCCTAAAAAAGAGAGAAAGTTCCCTAAGAAATAAATTGTAAAAATCCAGAATAGAATCAACGAAATTGTTGTTAATCCTGATGCAATTTTTGCAGCTTTTTTACTGCCAAAGACTACTGCGACAGTTCTGCAACTACTCTCCCTATCTCCTTCTATATCTTTAATTGTTCCAATTATATGTGCTCCACCGATATATATAGCCACAGCAAATGCCAAAACAAGACTCGTTTTATTCATTGAAGTTGAGAAAGCACCATAAAGAACTGGAAATCCCATGAATACAGCAAAACTTGCAGTATCTAATATATTTCCAAAACGCTTAAGGAAAATAGCATATATGAATCCATAAATAGCTGTTGCTGCAGCAATGATTACATTAATCCAACTGAGAAATAGTGAAATTACAATGCCTATCCCAGATAAAAAAACAGCTATGAATAAAGCTTCTATAGGTGCTATCCGATTGGAAGGAATCGGTCGATCTGGAACATTTATAATATCAATATTCCTGTCAAAGTAATCATTAATAGCGTATCCACTTGCACTTAAACTTGCACCAGCAATCAGACATATCAGGATTATATTTAAACTTGGAAATCCACTTGCGAACAATATAGCCCCACAAATAGCCATTGGAACTTGCATTCTTAACCAGTTCCATGGACGAGTTAACTCGTAAAATGCGTTTATCTTTCTTTTTAATGCCACTAAAGTTACAGATATTGCTTCATGGCGCTCTGATTTTTTTGGACTTATATCAACATCTGATAAGTTATTAAATGACATATCATTAACCGATATAACAGTAAATAATATATAGTTTTCGCTCTGAACTATAAGATATATGATGACACTGCAAGAACCCACAAAAAAAAAATCTGAACTGAGAATGTATGCTTTCTTTGTTTTGTACTTTCTTAATGAACACAAATTGTTAACTGGCTATGAGTTAGGTAATTTAATAAAAGAAAGAACTCGTGGCTATTTTTCCGCGACTGCGGGGAACGTTTATTCAGCACTGAAAGACTTAGAGAAGAAAGGATATGTAAGCAGCGAGGAACCAACTGGTGGAAGAGGGAAAATTCGGTATAGCATTACCATCAACGGCAAGGGAGCCTTGTGCGAGTCTGCGAAAATATATAAAGAACGTTTTGAGAATATAATACAATTTTTTGATAAGGTTCTCAATGAGAGCATCCCAGTCCTTCGATCTGGCACCCAAACAGGAAGTATGGTTGATATTTCTTAGATTTGCAGATGTCCCTATCAGAAGACTTCTCACTTACCTCTCCAGCAGGCATCACGATGTATCCTCCAGCCTGCTGTGGTCATTTTATGAGTTCAGTAAAATGCGTAGAATTTGATGTTGTTATTCGAAATGTTACCCACATGATTTCTCAAATGACGATATTTGACATCCCACTTTTTGCACACTTCGATTAGCATTTACTTTTTCCTCCTTTGTTGTTATAAAATCCTTTGGTGTTACTTCAAAAATCTGCCCCTATAATCTGTTCAGACAATGCATTCAATCTGCGTTCATTTGCGTTTAGCTGCGGTTTCTTTTCTTCCGATTCCATAGCTTTCAACATAATTCCAGTACCATAAATACGTCATTGTAAATATTGATTTGAATTATAATATGAATTTTATAGATACAAATCCAACTGTTTATTGATGCCATTGCCCACATTTTTAGAAAATATCCAACGAACTTTATATTCTTTTAACTCATATTCTAAAAATCATGCCCATTACTAAAACAAAGGCGCTTTTGATAGCAGGGACTGCCAGTGGCGTGGGGAAAACCACAGTCGCAACAGGTCTTATGGCTGCCCTTGGCAAGAATCACATAGTACAGCCTTTCAAGGTTGGTCCTGATTTTATCGACCCTGGGCATCATACGCAGATTTGCGGCCGCCCATCAAGGAATCTTGATAGCTTCATGATGGGTGAAAGAGGCGTTCTGGAAACATTCGTGCGCGCATCCAGGGGCGCTGATTTTTGTATAATTGAAGGTGTCATGGGTTTATTTGATGGCCTTGATTCAACCGAGATCGCAAGCTCTGCTCATATTGCAAAGATCCTGGATGCGCCGATTCTACTTGTTATTAACGCACACGGAGTATCGCGAAGCATCGCCGCTATTGTAAGAGGCTTTTCTGAATTTGACCGCAGTGTCAATATTCAGGGAATAATACTCAATAATACAGGGAGCGACAGGCATATTAATATCATCAGGGATTCGCTGCACGGCGCAGGGATCAAAATACCTGTTATCGGCGCGCTTCCGGGAAACAAAGAATTATCAATCCCGTCAAGGCATCTTGGCCTTCAAATGGCGGGTGAAAATGATCCGAAAACATCGGAACTCGCCAATTTTATTGAACAGCATATCAATATGGATTCAGTAAAAACAATTGCAGAGAACTTTAGAGCACATGATATTGATTTTAAGGAATCAGATGCGAGATTCAATGTGAAAATAGGCATTGCAAATGACAACGCCTTCTGCTTCTATTACCAAGTTACATTTGATGCGCTTAAAAGATCGGGAGCAGAGCTTATCTTTTTCAGTCCGATGAACGATGCGCTGCCAAAAGTCGATGGACTCTACCTTGGAGGAGGGTATCCTGAATTATTTGCGAAGGAACTCGAAGCCTCAGGCACCCGCCATGAGATAAAAAAAGCAGCAGAAGACGGGATGCCCGTATATGGCGAATGCGGCGCGCTTTTGTATCTTTGTAACAGTCTCACAACCGATAAGACTTATAAAATGGCAGGAGTCCTTGGCGCAAGCTCAAGGATGACAGGGAAGCTCCAGGGCTTAGGTTATACCGAAGCTGAAGTTATTATGGATTCTCCGGTGGCGAAAAAAGGTAAAGTAATACGGGGGCATGAATTTCATTATTCTGTAACGGAATGCGACAGAGATGCACGTTTTGTGTATAAATTGAAGCGTGGAAAAGGAATTATTGAAGGGCAGGATGGTCTAATGGAGTATAATACAATGGCAAGTTACATGCATACGCATCCGGCTTCTAATTCATTCGATGAGTTCATGCGGCAATGCAGTAAATATAAATCAAGATAATATAAATATACTATAAATCTAAAACAAATTTTCATGATCATGCGCCTTCATGATAAAAAGATTTAATTACAATGAAATAATTGTCCCCCTAAATTTTGGAAAACATTATAAA
>VEPD01000072.1 GCA_012027035.1 Ruminiclostridium sp.
ATGTTCACCCCTTGCAATATCAAAATCACTACTCTCCATTCGGACGATATTTTTTTCTAACGCCTCCGTCCACGCTTGAATTGTATCTGCATGCATCGTTAATGGGTAAAGGGAAATATGGCATTCTTTCAAAGGTTTTATTGTCTTTAATGTTCTGGAATCAATATTTGCAAGTCCCGTACCTTTCACCGCACAGCCGAAGGTAAGATGAAGCAAAGGGTCATCATACCTCTCTTCAATGTCCTGCAATCCCTGAAGCCGCATTGTTGCATCCCAAATCGACGCCTCATTCCTATGATACCAGATAACCCTGTCATCCTGATTTTCTACAACCACGTCCGGCAGCTCAATTACAGGCTCGGGACTATCACACATGGCATAGCTGCTGTGAAGCTCCTGTCCTTCAAGCCTACGCTCGGAGGTACGCCAGACTTCAAGAACGGCTTCTGTTTCAAACGGGTTACTTCCTCTAATATCCAGATGAATCACGGGCCTGTTTGCATCTACCCAGATGACGATTTCCATTTCAGGCTGTCCTGTGCAAATCGAGATTGAACCTTGGCAAAAATCAAGTTTCTGACTGAAGGACATATTTTTTACATTCAGGCCGGGCTTAAATGATACCCGCATTCTACCGATATTCAAACGCCGCATGTTTTCGTTCCATGTATCAGTTTTGCTTATATAAAATAGCAGATCGCCGTTTTCCTCAGTCCAGACATTTACACCGATATCTCCATTACCCGCCGGCATGGAATCCGGTGAGCCGGAGCCCGGAGTATTCCATATCACATTAAATTTTTCTATTTTCTCCATTAATTTTCTCCATAATTCTATTGTACAAGATCACTCTTCTATAAATGCATTGAAGACCTGGCTATTCTGCCAGACCTTCAGTGCATTAGATTTACTGTGGTTGTCATTTATCCGCCGACGATCTATATCCGGCGCTTTGTAAAACGACTGGCACAAGCATAACCGTATGGCGGCCGTCGACCGTCAATTCCATAACGAATCTAAACGTGATATCATCCGTATCTTCAGCCGACAAAATGCACTCTATCTCGTTTTCACCGGTATAAGCAAAGATTTTGCCGCGCTTTGCCGGACTGACCGACCATCCTTCGTGCAGATACCATTTTATATTCACATTTTCCGCATACTTATACTTATTGACTATTTTGATCCTGAGCCTCTTTTGATACGGTCTTTTTATATATGGCCCGTCTATATAATCAACCAGGACGTCGTAGTATTCAAAACTATAGGAGGGACCGTTTAAATTCCTGTACAGGCTGTTAAAACCAGGCGCTGAAAATAAGTTTCTATAATCAAGATCGCTTAAATCAGTAGCCTTTATCTCCGATAATTCCATATCCTGCCGATATCTCAACACTGCCTGCCTGGCTATAGCCTCAATCCTTTCTGCAAGTTCATCAATATTTAAGGCCGCTTCCCAAAAATCGCCGAGATTCAGGCTCATGGTCTTGATGCTCCTGCCTATAGGTTTAGTCCATCTGTCGGGTATTGCGTCAATCCCATGGATGATTCCCATAATCGAACCCAACGTAGCACCGGTACAGTCGGTATCCTCGCCGCAGTTCACCGCGGTGCACAGGGATTTCCCGAAATCTCCCTCTCCATAAAGCCAGCCAATAATAATCATACCTATGTTTGCCGGCACATCAAAGCCTAATTTTCCATCAGAAAACCCTTTTTCCACATCCTCTTTTGAGATACCTGCATTTTTCACATAATGACCCCTGTACCTGGAAAGCATCTCATCCCGCGCCTCAAGCCAGGTTTTGCCCGATTGCCGGCTATCTATAGCGCATTTTACAGCTTTGCTGATGGCACAGTCCTCCGGTATATAAGACAATCCAATATCTATAAGCCTGTATACGTCCTTTTCAACAAAGGCCGCGCTCTCAAGCACCGCGCAGAATATCTCGGCATACATCCCTTCGCCGTTGCCATGGTCGACCGCCGCATCCTCATAAGCGTATTTTGCCGCAATTGCGGGGCATCCTGGGGCAATGCAGGCCCAAATCTCCGAGCGTATAAAAGCGCCGCAGCTATCCTTGTAGCAATTGTTCTCAATACCGCTCAACGGAGGCATCAGCCCTGCTCTCAGATTGATTTTACTATATCCGTATTCACTCCAGTGAGGACCTATGTAGGAAAGCCAGTATTCGCCCAGCATCTGCGAGTTGACATCAAGCCCCTGCCTCTCAAGCGCCGAAAGCCATACAAGCTGCAGATCAAGGTCGTCGTTTGGCAAAGCCTCGCCTTTTAATTCCTGTATGTAAAATGAGACATTATTTACCTGCCGCTTCCATTCCATGGGCGCGCCTAATGTTCCCCCAATATTTTTGCCCATAAAACAACCCAAAACCTTTTTCCTGAAATCGTTTAAAGATAGAATCATAAAATTGCCTCCTCACTTAAAACTCATTGATCTTAACCTTAAATCAACGGATTTTTATAAAAATGCTATTATCCTCATAGCTGTTGAATCTCAAAACTGCAATTTGCCTCACCGGATACCGGCGGTATAACAATACTGATCCAATCATCTTTAATTATAAACGCAGCGGAACTACCATTGATAGCAGCCTGAACTGCCTTCTCACGAGGCGGTTTCGAGAACCGCACCGATAGTTGTTGAAATGTTTGCCCCGAGTATTCACCCTGTATGTTGTCATTCTGCATCTTATAGGAGATTTGACGCCCCCGGTATGACAGTGTCTGTCCAAAACCTGCAATCCAGAATTCCTCCGGAACGGTCGGCCCTATATATAATGTCCCGTCGAGGCCATGCTCCACTCCAAGCATGAAACGTTGAACGATCCGTATCAGATTGGCTGGATACTCACAGTACTTTTCCGCACCATAGCCGCCTTTGCCGTTATAGCGTTCACGCCAGTAGTATCCATTATCCCTGCCTGCTTTACAGACTTGATAAACCGCTTCCAACAGTCCATGCGCATCACGCATGTTGGCCCGCGCCCAGGATTCGATGTACCAAACCCGCCCCATGGCTGCAAGATCCATACTATCGTCATATGTAGATTCCCATTTTTCATAGGTCATTGGCAGAGTAGCTATGCCTGTAGGCATTCCACCATAATAGAATAACTTCTCGTCCTTCAGCATAGGCCAAAGAATGGCTTGCTGTTCCGCGCCGGCCGTACCGGTAGCGATTGAACTCCAGTCCACGTCTGTCAGGCCATGATTTGAAATGACGCCGTACTCAGGGTGAATGTATTCAGCGAATCTGTTATTGAGCCAGAATCGGGTACGGAAATGAGTTTCGATTCGGTTGGCAAGTTTCCGGTATTTTTGGGATGCCTCACTATTGTTTGTAATAGCATTTAATTCTGCAATGCGATGGAATGCGTCCACGGTGTGACACTGCGACACTCCATCGTATTCAACACGGGTAGGCCGTTCAACATAATAGCCGGCCCCCTTGACAGCGCCGTCGTCCATAGTCAGGGACGCCAGATAGTCCGCCGCCAGATTGACAGATGGCAGTTGTCCGGCAAGCCATTCACGATCCTGCGTGAAACGGAAGATAATATCTGCATTTTGAATATAAGTAGTATATGTGGACACTCTGAGCGGATCACCAGGCACCCAGTGACGATAAAGGCCGCCATTCGTATCCACCTGGGCGGGTGAATCCGAAGGGCCTATATTTTTGCCGGCTTCGGCAGGAAGGATTGCAAAGGGCAATTGTCCATTCGGCCTTTGAAATTTTTTTACATAATCCCAGTTCGCTCTCACTACATCAATTTGCTCCAGCCACAGGAGCGCGTCTGTCATCTGGTGCCCATCCACCGCAGGATAGCTGTTGCCGTAGCCAAAGCCTATGCCGTCGGCACATACCGAAAAGTATCCGAAAAAGACTTCAGGGTTGACTGCAGCAAGTATGTTTTGCGCCGCAGCCCGTTCATAGGCTTCCATAATCAGCCTGTCAGGAATATCAGGCAGTGAACCAAGGGATATTGGCTTACCGGCGCTATCCTTCACTTTAAGCAATATGCCAGGCTTATCTTGTTTCGTCATATTTTGCAACTCCTTTCCCCCGAAAATATGCTTTTACCCTGCTTCACCAACTGTTTGATCCGTTCGAAAAATTTGCCCTATTTTTCACCTTGGAACAATTCGGGATGCCTTGCCGCATACTCCTCAGAAGCTTCGGTAAAAGCTGCAAGGTTTTCCAGAGGTGTTCCCGGGCATACATTTGCACCGTCGCTCAGGATAAAGCCGCCATATGGCGCTATTGCCTCAAGCGCTTCCATACATGCTTTCTTCACTTCTTGTTTTGTTCCGTTCTTCATCAGCACAGGATCGATATTCCCCGACATGAATACTTTACCTCCCATATTCCTGGCGGCTACTTCAGGAGGGACAAGCGAACCGAAATTATTAAAGCTTGATATTTTCAAATCCTCCACCAGCGTCTTGTGCAGGTGTATGCTATTTCCGCACATGTGCATTCCCCTGCTGCCGGACATCCCTGAACCAAATCTTTCATAAAGGATCTTGTCATAAGGGACGGTAAACTCCCGGAACATCGCATCGGACATGATTTGGGCGGAATCTTCAGCCAGTTGGACCGGGCCCTGCTTTTTGGAGTCGATTTTCCTGGCGTTTTCTTCGATGGAAATCAATCCTTTGGTAATCTTGTCCAGCAGCCGGTGGCACTCATCGGGATATTCCAGCATCCACCAGTAGAAATCCGTCCCCACAAGGTCCACTGCAATCATATGAGGTCCCAAACCCAGCAAAGTAAGCGGAGCAATTTCAACCCGGCCTTTTTGGCTATTGAATGTAATTTCCGTATTCCCGGCCAGCTCTTTCATTTTCAGCCACCATTCAATTGTTTTGCCGCATAGTCCCGCATCAGGCTCAGGTATTTTGAAGGACTCTATTTCACTTACATCCTTCATAGTAGGAATAGCTTGCAGCGTCTCATTTTCCGGCCAGGCTACCTCTACGCCGAAAGCGGATGACGCTATAACATTGTCAAAATAGGGGTGCACGTATATTACCGGCTCAGTACAGAAATCACATGGGATATTCTCGATCTGATACTTTGCAAATTGCAAAAGCCAGTAATAATGGGTTTCTACATCCTCGAAAATTTTGCGGTAATCGATACCGAAAACCCTTGTAAAAAACCTTGGTACAATGCAAAAACCGACGGGTACACGATCGAAGTACTTGAAATACGGCCATACTTCCAATATCTTTTTACTCTTTTCCATCTTCTCTAACGGATAATCAATGTTCAACGAAAATCTCATACACTCATATTAAACCATATATAGGGATGTGTATTTAACACACCCCTATACAAGTTACCCCTTTTCGTTTAGTGAAATACGGTCATTATATCATCTGTACTTTATTTGAGAGTATTTGCCAGCGCCTCGGCGCTTTCGTAATTCTTCTTATACTCTGCATTCACAGCTTCCATACCCATGGACATAACTTCCTTAATTACTGCTTCCCTGACAGAGTCGAAGGTTGCGTCATCCTTTGCCATAATGATTTTAGCCATGTTGGCAACGTAGTACTCTGCCGCCTTGTTCGAGATCTGTTCATTTTCAGCTGAAGCCGGCGGTATAATAAAAGCGGCAAAAGGATAGGTTGAGATTGTTTTCGCCAGCCCGTCCTTGACCCATTTGGCGTATACTTGCCCGGGATAGGAGAAGCTTGGGTCAAAATCCTGTGCAAAGCTCTTTTTGTTCGTTGGGACGCCGTTTTGCTTAAACTCCGTAGTATTCTTCAAATTAAGCGGTAAGCCGTCAGGAGTCTTAAATTCTCCAGAAGTCCAGGCCGAACCCATAGCGGCATAGGTTTCACCGTCTATTCCGGTAGGGTTTGCTTTTGCATAATCATTGATTGTCCCGTTCTTGAGCGCCTCAAGCCTTGGTCCAATGAGCTGCGCCTTTCCGCCAACCACATCCCAGTCAACGCCTTTTATGCCGTTGAAAAGTGTCCTTGCCCCATCCACCGAGTCAAAATAGTTCAACAATTGCATGGCCCGTTCAGGATATTTGGTTGATGCGTTGATGGCTCTGGCCTGTTCCATCTGGTATCCTATCGGATTCTCAGCGGTATATACGTCGGTCAGGACCGGAAATGCGCCTGCAAGCTGGACAAGAACCGCCTTATCCCCCAGAACTGTCGCATCCAGGGAGAACCATTGCGCATCTGCTACAAGAACCGTACCGGCTTTAACCTTGGCTTCATACTGGCCATATTTCATCGTAAATGCCTCCGGGTCGAAGATTCCCATTCGATATGCCTTATTGAAGAACTTCAATCCTTTCCAGAAGATACCATCTGCTGCAGTAAGTCCGCTTTCTATTACTCCGGTCTCCCTGTTTACAAAATGATTGAGCGCTGAATTTGTATATCCGTGCGCAAACGGATAGGATATCAGGTATACCCACAATCCCCAGTCGCTCCATGCAGAGAGGGCGTAGATTTTTTTATCGCCAGTTGCCTTGCGCTGGTAGTCCTGCATTTGTTTAAGTACGTTGAGATAATCATCCTCGCCGGACATTTTTGGCGAGCCAACGGCCTTATAGATATCGTAACGGGTATTGAACGTCGGGCCTGCGTCAATGGAAGAGCTTGTATCCGCTACGGTTGTAAAGGCAGGCAGTAAATATGTCTTACCCTTTCCCGCTACTTGCTTGGACCATTTAAGCGCTATTGGGATATTCTGTTTAATATTCTGCCCATACTTGTCAAGCAGGTCATCGAGAGGCAGCAGCGCGCCGGATTCAATCAGGCTGGGGGCAGTAGCTGAAAAAACTCTAAATATATCCGGTAAATCGCCCCCCGCGCTAAGAACCTTGAATTTTTCCACATCGTAATTCACAAAACTGAGTGTAACACCTGTTTGCGCTTCAATTTCCTTAAAAACGGAATTGTCCTGATGCGTCCCATCGCTCAGAGTACTGCCCATGCCTATTGTAAGTGTGATGGGCGTTTTGTCTACCGCAGTTGTGCTGGGACTTGATTCGGTACTTTCACTGGAAGCGGCAGTTGAACTAGATTCTGTTGTCCCGCCCTGCTTTGAACCGCAGGCAAACAACGACACGCTCATAATGGCTGCAATAGACACTGCCATAAGCCGTTTGAAAATGTTGGATTTCATCGATCTTCTCCTCCTGTTAATTTATTTTTATTAAAACGCTGCAGCGAAATAATACAAACTTAAGGAATCAACCTTTTATAGCGCCAAACATGATGCCTTTTGCAAAATGCTTCTGAAGAAAGGGATAAACCATCAAAATCGGGACAACAGAAATGACAATAATGGTCATCTGCACACTCTGGGGAGTGATGACCGGCGCCTTGAACGTCCCTGGAACATTTAAGTTGTTTCTCATACTCATAGCAACATCCTGTGCATTGCGCAAATAGTTGTAGAGAATCATCTGCACAGTCTGAAGGTGCGGATTATTAGCCAGAAAGTAATTATCCGTCCATGTGTTCCATGCCGACACGGCGGAATAGACTGAAATTGTGGCAATAATCGGCTTTGACAGTGGTATTATTATTCTGAAAAATATTTGAAAAAATCCCGCTCCGTCCATTGACGCCGATTCTTCCATTGAAGCGGGCAGCTGCTCAATAAATGTTTTTACCAGAATCACATAAAACGCATTAACCATCCCCGGAATTATATAAAGCAGGAAACTGTTCTTTAAGCCATAACTCTTCATGGCGATATACCATGGAATCAAGCCCACGTTCAGATACATTGTGATGATGACAAGGCGGTAAACAAATCTTCTGCCTATCATCTCTTTTTTTGTTACAAGATAAGCAAGCATTGAAGAGCAGACAACAGTTAATAAAGTCCCCAGAACTGTTCTTGAAACTGATATAAGAGAAGCATTCAGCAGATCTCCTCTCTGAAATATGCTTGTATAAGTATAGAAGCTGAGTTTCAGGGGCAGCAGGATGACGCCCTTTACCGATGCCTCTGTGGGGTCTGAGATAGAATAAATAATGACATAGTAAAACGGATAAATACATAACAGTGTGAATACTGACATAGTTAAATAATTCAATTTATTAAAGACTTTCTCTCCTACACTTGTTTTAACAATACCCATTATTATTCTATCCATCCTTTGTCAATTTATCTATTGCACAATTTATAAAAGCTCAAACAAGCGACTCTCCCCGCAGCCTCTTGGATATCCAGTTTACAGTAAACAGAAGAATTACGCTGACCATGGACTTCAGCATTCCTATTGCTATAGAGTAGGAATAGTCATTTATCAATATTCCAACCTTGTAAACATAATAATCAAGAACCTCGATTTTATCAGCTACCATGGAGTTATAAAATACAAAATATTGATCAAACCCATTATTTAGAAAATTGCTTATACCAAGGAGCAACAAAACAAGATATGTCGGTATCAGTCCCGGAACGGTGACATGCATGATTGTTTGTACTCTATTGGCGCCTTCAGCTTTTGCAGCGTCATATAGTTCTACGTCTATACCGGCAATTACAGCTATAAATATAATTGCGCTCCAGCCTAATCCTTTCCACAGCCCCAGGCCAAGCTGAAATAACCAGACGTACGTATTGTTTCCCAGTATGCCAACCTCAGAGGTCGGGATATGAAATACCGATAAAACAGTATTGACAAGTCCCGAGGAAGAAAACATAGCAAATGAAAGACCGAATACAACGATCCAGCTGATGAAATTGGGCAATGTTGTCATTGTTTGAACAAACCTTTTGAATTTACTGCTTCCTATCTCGTTGAGCATAATGGCAAAAATGACGGTCAGCGGCGAAAAGATAATACCTAATGTACTCATGGCAAATGTATTCCTGAGAACTCTGAGAATCTCATTTCGTCCATCAAAGAGTTTGATAAAATTATCAAAACCGACAAATTTCATATCGCTGAGCCGGAACCCGATTTTGTAATCAACAAAGGCGTATGCCCAGCCAAAAAGCAGCATATAGTTGAAAGCTATAACCAAAAAAACAAATGGAAGCGATAAAAACAAATATTTAAGTCCGGTTATTTTTTTTCTGCTGATATTAAAGTTTTTCAACACCGAAATTTGTATATTCATGAAGTATTGATATCCTTCCCATGTACTGTTTAGTAATTATTACTGCATCCTTCAACATAGTATCTTTATATTTAGTATATCCCTGAAGAATACCGGGTACAATGAACAATCGTACTAATTATACAAGAATAATATAGGGACAGATTGGATTTTATACATTCTATATAAAAAAGCCCGGACTATTTTACGATTTGCGGACTAATGCTACAGCGTAAACCTCCTTTATATTTCCCCTGATCCCATTGAGTCTTGATTTGCTTATACCGTCGCCGTCATCAAAACATGATAGCATGTATAATCAATATACAAGCGGAAACCACCTTAAGAATTCATTTCTGACCAACTCATGACCTTTACTGTTCGGATGGTTGCCCCATGACAGCAAATCAGAAAGCTCCCCTTCTTTTTTTATATAATTTCCAAACGCAGCATAACTATCAACTAATCCCACTTCATATTTCATTGCCAGTTTTCTTATCAGGTCGGCATGTAATTTCAAATCAGTAATATTTTCAGTCATTACACCACCTATATCCATAGTTGGTGTAAATAATAGCAACTTAATGTTTTCTTCCAAGCTTTGTTCAATCATACTGCTCCAAAAAGCCTCTGCTCTTTCCAGTCCCATGCTTCTGTCATTAAGTCCATAGTCAATTGTTATAATATCAGGTTTATGGCATAAAACTTCATTCTTAAACCTTTTTAGTCCGAGTTCTGATGTTTCTCCTCCAACGCCTGTTACAATTACATTGATAACTGCAAAAGGGAAGCGTTCCTTTAGGCCTTTATGAATCAAATGGGGATATGCATTGAATGTATCTACCATAGGCGTTGCAAAGTATCCTGAAGGAACACTGTGCCCGTGACACACTATATTTATTGTTCTATTCTGTGGCCAATGCATATTCAATTCATTTACTAAATTCAATAAATATGTACATCTATCTGCTATATTCATCTTTTTTGCTCCTCATATTCCTTATTTCCGTAAGTTTCATTCCTGCAATAAGGGCACGGTGAGCCTTCTCGCAGCTGATAATCACCACTATCGATATTAACAAACAAAGGATTTGCTAAGATACTTTGTTTGCCGTGGCGGTTTCTGTCTGATAAAGCTGAAACTGTGACGATCCGTAATGCTTTGTTTAGCTGTCTAAATAGTTTACACACACATGAATATCTCCAGAAGCTTCTTTAAGTCTGACGATTTCACTTTCATCATCGAAATCCTCCCATATCTGACCATTAACTTTTACACCAGCGATTTTTACACCTTTGGTATATCTCAACTTGAGGTATAAGTTTCCGATTTTCGGATCATTTGGCAGTTTTAATTTTACATCAATCAGGCCGTTAATCTTAGAATCTATACAGTAGCTCACCATGCCAAACTTCGTTGCGGCGTTCTCCACTTCTATACTGCAGCCTGCATCCAGCCAACTCCGTGGCACTGCTTTGGCAATCCAGAGTATATCCTCGTATTCATAAATCAGCATATCTCTTAACCTATGCAAAAACAAAGCTTCTTCAAAAGTTTTCGGAGGATATCTCAAAGTTGCCGCATGCTCTCTCATCCAATACGATTCGAGGTCTACATGCAGAGCATATGTATTGTAGAAAGTCCTTATAAAGCAGGATATGTCATCCTTGCTCAGGTATACTTGAGCCAGAGGATAATACCCATTCTGCCAACCTGTCCCACCCCAACTGAACCAATCCTTTTCAACATCATAGTCCGTCATCATTGCAGGTGTATCCCTGCCCTTCGTATCCGGATGCACTCCATAAACCTGATCCCATTTTTTCGGCATAATAGAAGCATCCAGCATGAAGTTATCTTCCAAAATATCCAGTATCCAATCGGCCTCAATACTTTGAGGATCGATAACCTCCATGTGCACCAGTGCAATCGCACTATGGTCTATATCGAGCCACGGTCTTCCTATGGAAGGGCTTGGGGGCACAAGTTCCACACCCATACCGCGTAAATACGGAAACGGTGGAATCATGGGAACGAATATTCCGTTTCTGATCGGTTTTACAGGTGAAAGTTCCATTGACTTTTTTACTGCTGTAAGTATGTCATTCTTGAATTCCAAAGCTTTGTTTTCAAGCAGAGCTGCATATTCCCCATCCAAAACGGCGAGAACTTTTGCGCTTTTAGTAAGAGCACTGTAAGCATATGCATTCATCTGATACCAGCTTTCCCATATATCCATATCACCTCCACGGGCAGGTGGCAGTAAACCATAATCCCACGGTTTCGACCCGTTCGGATAGGTAACCATATGCCATTTTCTTTCAGTCAGCAACCATTCGCAACATGCTTTTATCTTCTCACTGCACTCTTCCAACCACTCCTTATCCTTTGTAATAAAATAGTGTTCAGCCAATCCGATAAGTATAGACGGAGGGTCGAGGTAAAGCCAGCTGTCACCATGCTTAATGCCGTATGGGAAACACAAACAGCCTTCTTTGAACCGGTACAACCCATCAGGCTTACGCTGTCCGCTTTGTTCGAGACATTTGTTAAGTCCTGACTTTGCCATATCATGGAGTCCCAAAATATCAAAAACTGTAATAATCGGACATGATTCCATTCCAATCATCGGATATGGTCCAATCCTTATATCCCACGAGCCATCTTTTTCTTCATCGCAGTATGCAAGCAAATGCTCCGGCCCGAGTTTCCAAGCCATATTAAACCTCCAATCAGGAGTCTTGACTTTCATTGGAATTTCAATACTTTTCGGGCCTGTAGTTTTAGGATCTTTCGGTACCGGCCTGGTACCTATTTCTTTAAGAATCCTGTTCCAGTCCTGTTCCTGCTCTTTTCGTACCTTTTCCCTGATTGTTTCCGGTGCTCTCGACTTAATATTTTCAAGCCACTTCTGTGCTGAGCAACCCGTACTCTTTCTCCTTATATAGAGTCCCTTGGACGGTATGTATATACCTTCAGTACTATCAAGGTCATCTGGAGCAAAGGAGACCGTACCGTTTGTCGTAGTAAGTGTAATCACTGTTTTATTAGGGACAAAATGCCGCCCTTTTCTTTGCTCTGCCCATTCTGCTTTCAGTAAACTAACATTTATGCCCATTTGCATGCTGTTATCGGAGAGGCATTGCCATGTATGTGCTCCACCTTCGTTCTTCTTGATGGAAACGCTTCCGTTGCAACCTTTACCACACAAGGCCGAAACATTTTCTATAATTCCGTTATATGCACTTATAGTCCCGTCTACAAACCTGTTGGACGAAATGCCCTGAGTATCAAAACCCCATTCTATTTCTAAAGTTTCTCTCTTCCACCATGCATCCGTGAAAACTTTTACAGAAAAAGAAGGAACATTATTGACATCAAAAGAGGGATAAGTCACACGAAACCTCAATTTCATCGTTCTGATACTGCTGTCCTCAAATATAAACGTTTTTGGAGACTTGCAACGGCAATATTGCGGATAAGGCTGCCAGTTGCCTTGATACCATGTCCAAGGTCTTGAATTCTGCCATTCTACAGTTGGCGCCCAATATTCGCAAAGAACCATTTCCGCAAACCATTCACAGTCTTCATCAAGCTCTATATTTATTTTGTTTATCCTCCTGGGCTCCTCCCAGGCTAGCCCATATATTACATTGCTATCTTTAGCATCGCAAATCCAATCGCTCTCCGCACAGGCTTCAGCTTCTGAAGATTTGAAGCTGTATTTATAAGCCCATCGTTGGATATCAATAGGCTGTGGATTAGAACAGGTGTCCTTTGTCTCATTGAAGTGTTTTCCTTTCACGTTAATCAACTCCCAATTTATTAGTATATCCCTGAAGAATACCGGGTTCAATGAACAATCGTACTAATTGTACAAGAATAATATAGGGACAGGTTGGATTTTATACATTCTATATAAAAAAACCGGACTATTTTACGATTTACGGACTAATACTACAGCGTAAACAACCAATTTATCCTCACTGAAATAGTGCGTTGAAGCATTCGCAATATTTCTGTGAGGCGCATAAATGCCGATTTAATAATGAAGTTTACGCTGTAGTACTAATACTAAAAACGTACTAATGGCATCATAAACCGGACTTCTGTTCCTTCGCCGACTCTACTGCAGATTGAAAGTCCGTATTGTTCTCCGCAATGAAGCTTAATTCTCCGGTTTACATTTGAAAGGCCAATGCTTGAATCATCATTTTGAGATGCTTCCTCTATATTTTCCCTGATCTCATTGAGCCTTGATTCGCTTATACCGTCGCCGTCATCAATGATTTTTATCAGAAGATCCCGTGCCTGGGCAGATGCAGTGATGCTGATTTCTCCTGAAACCTTATTCATCAGCCCGTGAATAAGGGCATTTTCCACCACGGGCTGTAAAATAAACCTGATAATTTCGCATGTCATCAATTCATCAGGTACGGCAATGTTTAATTTGAATTTACCTGCAAACCTATAATTCATTATCTTTACATAATTCTCAATATAGCTTATTTCTTCTTCCATCATGCACATGATATCATGCTTTTTAAAAATAGGTCCCAGAAAATCCGAAAGGGTTGTAACACTGTCGACAATATTATCCGACTTGTTGATGACTGCCATCCATTTTATTGTATTTAACGTATTGTAAATAAAATGTGGATTGATCTGGGCTCTGAGCGCCTCCATTTCCATATTGCGTTTCTCTGTCTGAATCAGCTCGTTCTTATGGAACAATTCCTTTATACTTGTAGACATTTTATTAAACTGGCTCACAAGTACGCCAAGTTCATTTTTCGGTGTTTGTTCAAGTGTCAGGCCGAGGTCGCCGTGCCGGATTTTTTTAATTATATCGGTTAGCTTTTTAAGCGGCTTCATCAATTTTAATATCCAGAATCTTGACAGAACAAAAACAACCGCCAGACTCAAAAAAAATATTATGGCCAGTGTTTTTCTCATGTACACAATATCCTTCAGGATTTCACTCATTGGCATCTCACTCACCAGGATTCCAATGGAATTGTTGAGCTTATAATATACAACCTGTACTTTATTATCCGGATTTTCAACAGTAAATGTCCCTTGACTTGAATTGGGATCCACTTTCCGGTAAAGCTCGGATTTCTTTGCCAATTTTGAATAGTCCCGGCTGGAAATGACTTTACCTTCGTTATTAATAATATACATGCTGCCTGTACCGGTATCTCTTGAATTGTTATAAAGTGATGTGAAATAATCCTCAGTGATATTAATGACAAGGGCGCCCGAATTACTCCCTGCCAGGATATTTCTTGCCGCGGAAACATGATATACCCGGGTGTCTCCCTTCTGATCGGAATTTGCCAAACCAAAATCACGGTCGGTATACCCTCCGAACCATATCAGCTTCTGCTTGCTTGTCTTTGAATCATTGTATTGTTTTGATTTGTAAAACCAATTGTCTTTTGAAGCTTCATCAAACACGATGTAATTTCCATAAACGGAGCTCTTTATGATCAGCCCGTCCGCACCATAATAAATAACTGAATCAATATATTTGAAATTGATTACGATATTCGAAAACTTCCGCAATACCGATGAGGCAAATGATACTTGATCACTTTCCGGCATTGTACCGTATCGGGTAAGGCCCTGCAAGTCCCCGTCAATAACAAGCTGTCTTGAAATCAAGTCAATATTGTCGGAAAATCTGCTGATGTTAAAATCGCTCTGTTCGAATCGCTGAATTATGTTGCTTTCTGAATTTCTGCTAAGTATACTGACAATTCCCGAATATAAAAAAACAAAACTAACGGCAACAACAATCATAAACATAACCAGAAATGATAATATGAGCTGAATCGAAAGCCTTGATGTAAATTTTTCCTCAATTAGCTTTTTTATTCCCAGCTTTTTTATTCCGTTAAACCTTGTTTTTATCAAAGAGATCCTCCACAACTACCGCATTTTGTTTTTTAAATTCATTCGGCCTATACCCTGTAATCTTTTTAAAAATACGGCTGAAATAGCTTTCGTCGGCAAAGCCTACTTTCTGTGCGATCTGGTAAGTTTTTAGATGTGTGTTCAACAGGAGCTCCTTTGCCTTGTCAATCCTTACCCGGTTAACATAATCCATGACGCTGATATGCAAATCCTTCTTAAAAAGACTGCAGAGATAATTTGCGCTTATTTCAACCTGGTCGGCAACCTGCTGAAGCGAAATATCCATGAAATAGTTGTCTTTTATAAATCTCACCGTTTCTGAAACTTCCCTGCCTACCAACCTGACATTTGCCTGGGATTCATTGATATCCAGCAGATATTGCTCAAATACTCCCATTATTTCAATCAGCGTTGTACAGGTACGTATACGTCCGGCATATTCAAGCGCAATGTTTGACCTGTCATTCCCGAACGCATTTGAGTTTGCCGCAGGCCGGTGAATCCACTGTATAAATAATTCTTGAACCTCTTCTTCCGGTACGCAGAACATCTCTTCCAGCAAGGAAATACCTTCCATGATTTCTTTGCGGTATTCATTGTTCATATCCGGGATTCCGGTAACATGTCCACGGAATTTTTCAATCAAAGAAAGATAAACGCTCTTGTTGCTGTTGTCCGCATATCGGATACACCTGACGTCTCCCATAAAATAGCTTTGTTTCAGAGCCATAGCCGCTTCATAATATAGATCTTTCAGAGCGGAATAATGATTACAGCGGGTACTGATTCCAAAAGTCACCTGTGAGTTTATATAAGTTTTCATAATTATGCTTATCCTGTCCAGAATTTCGTACAGCATCGTCTGCGCATCATTTTCACCCGCTACATCCCCGAAGCTGAAGAGTATCATGTATTGCTGATCCTTCTCATACACGATTTCCCCTCTTTTATACTTGTCCAGGAGTTCGTCAATAAGATTCAGGATCGTTTCCCGAAGTGTATTTTCATGTTTGGCATCTAATTTATCATGAGAATTTCTGTTGCTGCTGACTTTCATCATGCATAAAATCAATCCGGATGATTTTAACCTCATCTGCATTCCACAGATCATTTTTTCAAATTCAGCATCGGAATAAGCCTGATTAATAATATAATCCTTTATGATTTTTTCTTTAATGAACCTTGCATTAACAACCATACCGTTGTTTACAAGTCTGGTTATATTTTCACTCGCAAGCTCGTCATGCACCTTTTTGATCACTGACTCCATATCATCCGTCGACATCCTCAGCTTGAGAATATAGTCCGATATCCCCAGCTTCAATGCCTGATGCACCATGTCAAATTCCTGATAACATGTCAATATGATGATTATTGTTTTTTTATCCTTCTCTCTGATTCTGGATATCAGCTGAAGTCCGTCCATGACCGGCATTTTAATATCTGTGAGGATCAGATCGGGTTTTTCTTTTTGATAGATTTCAAACGCTGCCTCCCCGTTTTGAGCCTCTGCAATAACCTTCATATCCATTTTTTCCCAGTCGATCATATTCCTCAAACCAATGCTCACCAGCATTTCATCTTCGACAATCAGAACAGTAAACATCGCCAAGCCCCTTTGCTATTCAATCATGTTTAACACCAGGAAAATCAAACGGTGTTGTTCGATAATTCAGCCTGAAATCTGTTGAAAGTAATAATAACGATATCTTTTATGAGTAATATTATATAATGATGCCATTTAAATGTATAGTAGTTCTATAAAATCCCAAAAGTTGCTATTTGCCACGGTTTCAAATCTACTTCAAAGGTTTTGTCTCTTGTATTTATCTGCCTGATTCTATTACCTGCAAGATCAGTTTCATAACCCTCTTCTATGGGCACTGCAAATTCAACAATTACATTCGTCTGTTTCCCTTCAGTTTCAAACAATCTGATCTCGAATCCCTTCTCACCTTTTCTTCTGAATAAAGAGGTTACAACT
Organism: Ruminiclostridium sp.; assembly: GCA_012027035.1. Classification (GTDB taxonomy): domain Bacteria; phylum Bacillota; class Clostridia; order Acetivibrionales; family DTU013; genus MnB-11. The sequence goes on from VEPD01000072.1 coordinate 17,022, forward strand.
CCATCTCCTTTGACTGCAAGCAAACTCATTTGCTTCGGAAGAGACCCTTTAGAAGGGCTTTTTACCAAGGTTATTGCGTTGTAATCCATCTCCATGGACATCCTTAATCTTTCCTGATTGGATATAGCCATATCATGTGGTATCAGGAGGTATTTGTATTCCCATTAATTCACTGATCCAGAAATCCTTACCCCTTGCCGCGCTTCTAGTTAGTTCCAATATGCCTGCACACTCGGCAAGAAACCTTCCGCAAATTTACTTTTATAGTCGTCAGTAAACACTTCATTTAAAGGAACAAGTTTACCTGCATTCATATAAGTGCCCATTCTGCCTATAAAGTCTCTTATCAGGAAGAATATTTACACCTGTGGTACCTGGTATATTGTATAATAGGTTTATTTCTTCTATATCTCCAAACATTTAAAATGTTATAAAAAAAGTGCCCCCAGTCAACTGGACACCTATTTTCTGTTTGATTATCTCAAATCATGTGTTCTCGGCGGTTCAATATCCTTATCTATGAGAAACCCTTTCAGTATTTTTTCGGCTGATTGCTGGCAATGATAGCATATGATTTCCAGTTTAAGCGGATATAGATTTAACAAATATTTTGCAGTTACTAAATCATCATTTGCAAAATCATGCCATAGTTTGACTATACTGTTCTTGTCCATAGAGCTTCACCCCATCTCGGAAAATTATCCTTTCAATGGTTGGCAGTTGCTTTCGCTGATTGAATACAGTTTCCTTTCCAACCAGAATATCTACTGCCCGAATATCTTTCCGGCTGATTGCACCACTAATTTTTTGCATAGCTTCAATAGGACGCATACTGTCGTCAGGAATAACCACATAAATGTCAAAGTCACTATCTTTATGAGGCATTCCATATGCATGGGAGCCAAATAAGTATATCTCATTAGCATTAACAGTATCTAAGATAGCCTGTTTAATACTTTCAAGCTCTTTGCTTGCTGTTACATCCATAAAAAACACCCCCTTCCTTATTTCGTTATTCCGGTTATAAAGCCCACCATCAAGTACAGCTTTCGGTATACAATACATTCACCCTTGTATAAATATTGTAGCATATTTTCTTAAAAAAGGGGAATGAATTTATTTAATCACCCAAGATTATCCACCTTTCACCGTCAAAGTCTTCGAATTTTTCAGTGGTCACGTTCTGCTCAAAGTATACTGCCAAGATTCATTTTATGTTTTCTATTATACACTTTATTCTATTCATTTCCAATATACCTCACTTTGGGTGCAATTTTAAAATTTGTACCATCTATTTTAATTTATTCCATATAATGTCACGTTAAAAGGACAGTAACCGTAATATAAGCTTTGCCATCACCACTTTTGACAAAGTTTATCTATGTTTATTAACTTGTCCTTTTCTTTCAAGACCCGTAAACACAGCTGTCTTTATGAATTACATCTACAGTAATAATATTTATAGTCCAATAACCGCTCTAACCTTATCCCATTGATTACTTGCATATTTTGCCCTCAATGCCGCCATATATTGACCTTCTGAAACACCCCACCTCATACCGGACTGCTTCATACGTTGTTGTATCACCAACTTGTTTCCACTTTCTATAGCGCCACTCCCTATATGATAGCCCCTCAACTTGTATCGCCGGTAATCTATGCGTCCTCGGTTATTCGTAATATACACTTTCAGATTTGATACCTGGGCAGGAAGTTTCACACCTGTTAAGTCCGGGAGACTCTCCAAAACTTCATCTATAAGGCCTTTGTCTATCTTGTCCAGTATATCCTTTGCCTAGCCTTTCATCTTTATTTCATTATCAGGATACTGGTATTTGGCAAAGCTATGCACATTCTCGCTCAAATGATAATAGTCCATAATCTGTACCGCCCGGATTTTTAAAGGTATTCACGCTTTATCCCCTCTCCCCCGCGTACTTTCAACATTATGTATATGTACATGCTGTCCCGGCAGGATATCCTCCGTAGCTGTACCGATAGGATAGCCGTATTTTATTACCTGCTGTCCGCACAGAATATGCCGGACCGCAATTTTGTGGCCTGGCGCAATCGTATCTTTAAGCATGACTTCAAAGCGCTTTTCTTCAAAATATATTGTAACTGACTCCCCTTCTTTTTCGCCTATCAGAGCTGTTGCAACATTGTCCCCGCCGTCAATCATAATAAACCTTCCCATGTCCACATCCTACCACCCTTTTAAAGTTTATGGATTTACCGATGTCCTGTAAAAGTCAAACTCATCGAACCCGAGTTCCTCGGCACAACACAGCATTTTGCCGTTAAGTATTTCAAGCATAAGATTAAAAAGCTCTTCCCCTGCTTTTTCTATACTATTCTTACCATCAATTATTCCGTTTACAATATAATCCATATTGCAGCCCATCTTAATACCTGTTTCAGGAGTCCCGGTAATCTTCACAACAGGGGCGATCGTACTACCGACAGGCGTACCCAATCCAGTGGTAAACAGGATTATCTGGGCGCCGGAAGCAGTCATGCCGGTGTTGCAAACAACATCCTGGGAAGGGCCGTCCATAATTACAAGCCCTCTTTTTGAAGGCTTTTGCCCGTATAGGATCACTTCCTGAATTGGTGATTTCCCACCTTTATGTATTGCACCAAGGGACTTCTCTTCTATAGTTGTCAATCCTCCCTCAATATTTCCAAGAGAAGGCTGGGTTCCGCGTATATCAACTCCATAACTCATCATAGTCTTTTCATATTCATTAACCATTGTCTTGATTTGATATGCTATCTCCTCATTTGCAGCTCTTTTTACAAGGCACTGCTCCGCCCCTATGAATTCGGTGACTTCTCCCAAAAGTACGGTTCCTCCCATTGAAACTACCTTATCTGCCGCAATACCAACTACCGGATTGGCGATAATGCCGGAGAATGTATCCGAACCTCCGCATTTTACTCCAAGAAGCAGATTTTCCATTCCCACAGGCACCCTCTTGATGTTCTCAATTTCACTTTTCCATCTCTCCAGTATGTTAACACCCTTTTCTATGGTTGAAGCAGTACCCCCGTCTTTTTGTATAGCAAGTACTTCAACAGGTTTCCCTGACCGGCTGATCTCCTGTGCAAGCTCCATACCGCCAATTTTCTCACAACCCAGGGCCACTACCAGTACTGCAGCGACATTAGGATTTTTTCCTATTCCCTCAAGAGTCCTTTTCGCTATTTTATAGTCCTCTCCTATATGACCGCATCCGTGAAAATTATGCGCAATTGAAACGCCAGCCTTCTCCGCCATTATTCTGGCAGTCTTTTCCGCGCATATAACAGTAGGGAGAACCAGTATATGGTTTCTGAAGCCTATTGTGCCATTTTCCCTTGGATAACCGTATAACAGCATCTCTCTGCTCCTCTACATGCAGCCTGTCTTCCTCAACTGCTCAGCAATTACGTTTCTGATGCTTTCCAGGCTTTTTAACATTAAAATCTCATCATTGTGCATACTTCTATAGTCCGGTAATGGAGACATCCCTGTCCGAGCCCCGGGTATCAACTATTTCTATTTTAACATAACGGCAGGTGATTAAACAATTGCATGAAATAATTCCTTATGGGCTAAAGCATATTCCTCAGATGCTTCTGTCAAAGCAGCCAGGTTTTCTACAGGCGTCCCGGGGCAAACATTTGCACCGTCTCCAAGCATCAGGCCGCCGTATGGCGCCATTTCCTCCAGCGCCGCCATACAGGCCTTTTTTACTTCAGCTTTGCTTCCGGACATCATCAATACAGGGTCTATATTGCCCCACAAAAGTACTTTTCCACCCATATTCTCAGCTGCGGTTTTTGGAGGAACAAGGTGCCCAAAAAGATTAAAGCTGGAAATCCTTAGATCCTCAACGAGAGTTTTGTGCAGATGAATACTGTTTCCGCACATGTGCATTCCCCTGCTGTCCAACATCCCCGTGCCGAATCTGTCATACAATATCTTGTCATATGGAACGGTGAATTCTTTAAATAAATCATCAGACATTATTTGGGACGAATCCTCAGCCAACCAAAATGCGGAACGCTCCCGCGGGTCAATTTTTCTTGCATTTTCTTCAATAAGTATCATCCCTTTTGTAATTTTGTCCAAAAGCTTATGGCATTCTTCGGGATATTCCAGCATCCACCAGTAAAAATCAGCGCCCGCCAGATCGACCGCAATCATATGGGGCCCTATGCCCAGCAAGGTAATAGGTGCCATTTCCACCCTGCCTTTTTGTCCATTGAAGGTGATATCGGTTTCCTTTGCCAGTTCCTTCATTTTAAGCCACCAGTCAATGGTCCTTCCGCATAACTGAGCATCAGGCTCAGGTATTTTGAAACTTTCTATTTCACTTGCATCCTTCATTGTAGGAATGGCATGGAGCGTTTCGTTTTTAGGCCATGCCACCTCCGCGCCAAAAGCTGAAGAAGTAATCACATTGTCAAAATAAGGATGCATATAAATGACAGGCTCAGTGCAGAAATCACATGGTATGTTCTCAATCTGATATTTTGCGAACTGCAGCAGCCAATAATACTGGGTTTCTGCGTCCCTAAAAATATCATTGTAGTCTATGCCGAAGCCCCTGGTAAAATACCTGGCCACGATACAAAAATTGACCGGCACACGGTCATGGTACTTGAAATACGGCCTTGCCTCCATCCTCTTTTTACTATTTTCCATCTTCTCAGGCGAATAATTGATATCCAATGAATATTTCATAAGAATTCTCCTTTTATCTGATATGAATTATCAATATAATCTATTTTATAATTAAATTGTACTTGATAATATATACGCTGTCATTACATAATGGTATACTAATATATAAAATAAGTATACTCAGGAGTTGATATTTATGTCTGAACTTGCCATAAACCCTGAAGTCAAACCGGGGTATGAACTGTTTTTAAACCATACGGCAAGCATTCTTGCAATGTCCGCCTTTTTTTATATCCAGCATATCGGTCATCATTTTTTTGATAAAGACAGTCTTTTCTGTGAAAGAAAAGACTTCAAGAGCATCCTTGTAGTTTATACTCTTGGAGGTAAAGGCTTTTTGAGCTACAAAGGAAGAAATTATGAAATCAGCAAAGGGCAGGTTATGATCATCAACTGCATGGATTACCATATCATGCGTTCGGATCCCAAACTCGGCTGGCATTATAAATGGGTGCATTTTTATGGCTGCAGCGCCGAGACCTATTTCAACCTGATATACGAAAAATATGGTGTAGTGATGGACTTTTCAGACGATACCTACATCACACAAAGTATCGACAATATGATTGATCTCGTTCAAACATCTGACATGCATACTGAAATTAAAGCATCGAATATTTTAAACAGTATTCTCACTCATATTTTTATCATGGGCAATTCCCCAAATGGTAAAAAGCCATTAAGAATGAGAATGCAAGCCGTTTTGGACTTTATTAAAGACAATTATTCATCTGATTTATCAAGCAGTGACCTGGTCAAAATCTCCTGCTACAGCAAATGTTACTTGTTCAGAGTCTTCAAGGCAATCACCGGATATCACCCGTATGAATATATAATTAAATACAGGATAAGCAAGGCAAAGGATCTTTTAAATGTTTCCAGCATGAGCATCGATGAAATCGCCCACAGTATAGGCTTCGAAAGCACCAGCAATTTTATTAACACATTTAAAAAGATAGAGGGAATGACGCCGCTTAAGTTCAGGAAAGCCCAGGTGTATTGAGATTTCAAGGAAAGGTTTGTTACAGTACTACGCCGTATGATATACTAATACCATATTTAAAGTTTTATGGAATAAGGAAGATTAATGAACAGTAACTATACATTCTACGAAGTACCAAATAATCTAAAAAATGACCATATGACGGATTTCATAAATGAAATGACCTTTATCCCCCATGCCTTCGGTCATCAGTCCAGGGATCCCAGGGCAGTCTGCAATGAAAGGATTACCGGCGATTTTGAGCTGATTTGCATAGTAGGAGGAGAAAGCGTCATCACAATTGATAACAATATCTACACCTGTACCGCAGGAGATGTAGTACTGATTCCACCTTTTACAATGCATAAGATACAAACACCCGAATTTAATCCGCACGAGAATTACTGGGTTCATTTCGACATTTATCCTTTTCATCTTCATAAGGATTTTACAGCGGCTATGATTGACAATACAGACTATGTTATTCATCCCGGAATGCCATGGGAACTGGTTTCCCTATATCAATTGCTCAAAAATGAAATAGAATCAGAAAAACCTGGAAGAATGTTGTTCGTCAGCACTATACTGGTACAGATCATCACTGCAATACTCAGACTCCGCAAAGGCTCTACACTTCAGGAAAAAACTACTCCTTCAGGAAATCCTGCAGAAGCCGAAACTGTCCGCAAGTGTCTTGAATTGATTCAAAATAATGTATTTACCGGTATAGGTATCGCAGCCTTATGCAAAGAGCTTCATATAAGCGAATCCTGCCTTTTTAAATCTTTCTCACTTATACTGAATATGTCGCCTAATCATTTCATTCAAATGGTAAGAATTAAAAAAGCTGAACAATTGATAAAAATTACCAATCATACTATAAAGGAAATATCGGAAATGCTTGGTTTTTCCTCTCCTTATTATTTCAGTAATGTTTTTAAAAAATTTTTCAAGGTTTCTCCCCGGGAATATATGCGTTCTCTCAACAGTTCAGTTCACAAATATTAAACTGATTTTTACTGTATTTTATATGTTTTGTACAGGATATGGCATTCGCTTGCAATAATATCTTTTATATAATCATTTAAAGAAAATATCTATCGGAGGCAACCGTATGAGTATCGATTTCAAACCTTCATACTGGGAAAAAATTAGGGAAATCTATGGTTTATGGTGGGTGGGAAAACTTGACAGACCAATAATTCCAGTTATTCTTGAAGGAAAAGATCCTGGCAGGTGCGAGCCTGATGCCCCACTGATCACGCAAGCCAATTGCAATGATCTGACTGTTGACTCACAGGATATTGTAGATAGAATCGATTATGAGCTTTCGAAGTACAAGTATCTGGGAGACGCCTTTCCATTTTACAATTTGGACTGCTTCGGGCCGGGTGTTATAGCAGCATTTTTGGGCGCAGATCTGGACAATTCAACAGGGCGCGTATGGTTTCACCCAAAAAAAATTCTGCCGATTTCAGAAATCCATTTTGAATATAATCCGGACAATATCTGGCTTAACCGTATCAAAGATATCTGCGCTACGGCAATGAATCGCTGGCAGGGTCAAGTATTGCTTGGCATGCCTGATATTGGCGGGCCTATGGATATTTTATCCGTTTTCAGACCGGCAGACAACCTTCTATTGGATTTGTACGATTATCCGGAGGAAGTGAACAGGCTGGTCTGGGAATTACATGATTTGTGGCACCGTTTTTTTAACGAAATCAATGATGTACTCATGCCTGTGAACCCCGGTTATTCCAACTGGTCCCAACTTTACTGCGACAAACCTTCTTATGTGCTGCAGTGTGATTTCAGTTACATGATCAGTCCGGCTATGTTCAATGAATTTGTCAAGCCTGAACTTATCGCTTCCAGCAGAAAGCTTCCCCATACCATGTACCATCTGGATGGAATAGGCCAGTTGAACCATCTGGATTCCCTGCTTGAAATAGAGGAGTTGGATGCGGTGCAGTGGGTTCCCGGTGAAGGAAAGCCCAATCAATCGGAATGGCCTGAAGTGTATCGGAAAATATACATGTCCGGAAAAGGAATACAGCTATTCAACGGAATTAAATGTCTTGATGAAGTTGCAGCCCAAATAGGCTCATACAAAGGAATACTCCATATGCCGATCGGAGGAGACGTCTCACAGGAGACCGAATATAGAAGAATGCTTGAAAAATACGGAATTTAAAGTGCGTTCGCGGTTATTTCTGCAGGGCGTATGAATGCCGATATATTAATGTAACCTTCATTGCAGTACTGATTAACTGCTCTGCTTCAGCCCAATTTCCTTGAACACCCTTATCCTGGCCTGCAGTTCCGGATATGCGGCAACCGTTCCGGGTGCAAACATACCCTTTGCTTTGTCCTCCGTAGCAGCCTTTTCATGACCGATAAGCGCCCAGGTGGAATCGATGAGATTATCGAATTCCTTGTTCTCCATGGCTTTGCAAACGAATGACTGCCTTGGCGAATTGATATCCTCACCGCTTATCTGGAACAATTCATGCCTATCGCACAAGGTTTTTACCCTTTTCAACTGCTTTATGGTATTTCTGGACGGCATATAGGTGACCCCGTTAAAACCTAGTTTCTTCAAGAGTTCAAATAGTTCATCGATATAGTCATCCTCGAACTTCTGACTCTTCTTATCGCCTGTGACCGAATCACCGATATCCCCCAGATATGCATATGCGGATATTGCTCCTATGCTCCCCGTCAATTCGATAAAATCCTTTACATCAGGGCATTCTGCTTTTGCATCGATATAAAAGTCCTCAACCATTTCAGCTTTTAAAAGGCCCAGCAAATCATACCCATAATAAGGATTTTGCGGATCAAGCAGCATATTTTGTATTTTAGCGTCTATATTGAGTTTAAGACAATTTTTTAAGTATTCAAGCAATCCTGAACCTTTACCGAATTTGTCAACCAACTTAAGAGAAAGTGCATAAAGTATATGCCTTTCCGTTATGCTTCCACCCTCTTTATACATGGAAAGAGGCTTTACATCCTTTTCAAAATCCAGTTTGATACCTGCATTAGCGACCAGCTTGCCTATCTTTCCCAGCATCAGTTCGTTACGCTTGTTTCTTTCAATAAGGTATGGCTGAAAGAACTTTTTAACATCCTCAATCCGGTTATGAGGAATACCGTGGATTGCTACATATGCGACAGATCTCTGGTCAGGGTGGTTAATTCTTTTCCCTGCCAGAGGTGTTCCTGAAAAATCCACCCTGCATTCAGTACCTACCGTGGCTGCCATGCCGGTAATCTTCCCTGCCTGTATGAATTCCTCCGCTCCGCTGACGGAATCGTGGTCAACAATACCTGCCGTAATGAGGCCGGAATTGTATGCCATCCACAAAGCCCTGGTTGGTGAATAGGGTGAAAAAGAATATGTCGTATGTATATGGTTATTGACGTATCCGCCATTCACAGGCCGTTGAATTTCTCCTGCATTAACCATGTTCATCAGCTTTCGAAGGCTGTCAAGCCTGATTTCAGCATCGCTGCTGTTAAGTTCATCAATTAATTTTAAATAATCTTCATTCATTAAAAAGTCACCTCATAATTTGATTCAACTAAACAGTATGGAAAAAGTGCATCCTGCATTTATTCACTTAATCCTGCTTCCCTTCAATCAATGTAAAATAGCCGGCTTACCGCATTTCCTGCCCGCCGGTTACATTTATAGCCTGTCCCGTCATATAGCTTGCCTGGTCGGAGGCAAGGAATACAAGTACGTTTGCTATATCTTCATATTGTGTACTCCGCTTAAGCGGCACCTGATCCAAGTATTTCTGTCTTACCTGTTCTTCGGTTATTCCCTGATTGGCTGCATACTGCTTGAAAAGGCTGTTGGGTCCCTGCGTCCACAAAGGCGAATCAAGAAGGTTGCCTGGACAAATGGCATTTACCCTTATACCAAATTCGGCTAATTCCAATGCAAGGCTTTGTGTAAATCCGATGCCGCCGAACTTGGCGGAAGCATATGCGGAGTTTTTATATGAGCCCTTTTTCCCTGATTTGCTGTTTATCTGGATTATACTTCCCTTACGTTTAGGTATCATCACTTTGGCGGCTGTTTTGGCGCAAAGGAAATAACCCACAAGGTTTACTTCCATCATCTTTCTCCACTGCTCCACTGGAAATTCAACCACCGGCTTCGCAATAAGTATGGCTGCGTTTGAAACCATTAAATCCAGTGTTCCGTATTTCTTAACAGCTGCATCCACCATGGCTTCCACCTGCTGTTCATCGCATACGTCCACCTTTACTGCAATAGCGTTGCTCAAACTTTTTGCAACATTATCCGCCGCTTCAAAATTGATATCGGCTGCAACCACTTTGCAGCCCTCCTGGTCCAGCCTGCGTGCCAGGGCCTCTCCAAGCCCCTGTCCGGCGCCTGTGATTATTGCTACCTGTCCATCCAGTCTTCTTAATTGACACATATATATCATCCTTTGGTATTATTTTTATGTTTATTACCGCGAAATGCAGCTTTGCTTACCAGCTAAAGCAATGCTACATTGAATTTCTCCGCTTCATTTATTATGTCCTGGGGCAGGGTGGTTTCAGCCACCCATACATCAATATCATCCAGGGCGGCATAGGTAAACGGCAGATTTTTGTTGACTTTGGAAGTATCCATCAGTAAAATGACTTTTCTTGCCCTTTTGATGATCTTTCTTTTCAATTCGCACTCATAGATGTTTGATACTGTAAAGCCGCTATCTATTGAGAATCCGGAAGACGCCATAAAAGCCGTATCGATATTGACGCTATCAAGAGACAGAATGGCGTCCGGGCCTGAAGTGGAAAGTGTATTGCGGTTTACAAGGCCTCCCAGGAGCACTACTGAAGTGCGGAGCTTCTTTACAAGCTCAAGAGCTATATTGGCGCCACTGGTAAATATGGAATAGCTGTCATCGGCCAATATCCTTGCAAGGCACATTACTGTGCTGCCTGCATCAAAGTAAATCGACCGGCCCTTTTCCACCATGTCAATTGCCTTATCCGCTATTTTCAGTTTTGCTTCCACATTCTCCGCCGCTCTTCTTGAATATGAATCTTCTTCGCCACTGTAAACTGTGCCTGCAGAGAGCCTTTTCAGGCTGACAGCCCCACCGTGGGTGCGAATTAACCGTCCTTCGGATTCAAGCCCTATAAGATCCCTTCTGAGTGTCATCATGGAAACGTCAGGAAACAATTCTTTTAATTGCTGAAGCTGAACTTCGCTTTTACTGTCAAGCAGTTGAAGAATCTGCTGTTGCCTGCTGTTGTTCATTTTCTCCTCCGCCCTCCCCAAATATTTTTTCCTTTTCAAAAGGGGACATTCCTCAGGCTCTCGTAGCCCTTCTTCTTTGCTGACGTGTGTCCCCTTACCTTTTCAAAAGGGGACATTCCTCAGGCCCTTGTAGCCCTTCTTCTTTGCTGAGGTGTGTCCCCTTACCTTAAACTCCCAGCCTGTTTGTCCTTATTTGTTCGTTTGCAGTATAATTATTTCTGGCTACATGTCCCTTAAGAGGCATTATCTTTTCATGAATAGCATCAATAATCCATCCGGGCTGCGGGAAAAAAGCCTCTTCCAGCTCGTAGGCAGGTGTGATCCAGTTTTTCGCGCCAACTACCACCGGAGGCGCATCCAGATAATCGAAGCCAAGCTCGCAAATATTGCGGGCCATGTCGGACAGATGTGAACCGCGTTCGCAGGCATCGCTGGCAAGAAGTATCCTGCCTGTCTTTTTCAAGGATTCCAGCACCTTTTCATAATTGAAAGGTACAATGCTTCTGGCATCAATGACTTCAGCCGATATGCCGTATTTTTCCTCCAGTATTTTCGCTGCGTCAAGAGCTCTGTACAAGGTTGCTCCAATAGTCAGTATGGTGATATCCCTGCCTTTCTTCTTGATGTCCGGCTCACCCAGAGGAATTTCATAATAGCCCTCCGGCACACCTTCCATTTGGAACATTTCACCTATATCGTAAACTCTCTGGCTTTCAAAGAATATTACCGGGTCGGTACCCATAAGGGCCGTATTCATTAAACCTTTGGCATCATAAGGCGTTACCGGGAAAACTGCTTTGAGCCCCGGGATGTGCGCTATGATGGAAGTCCAGTCCTGTGAATGCTGCGCGCCGTATTTTGAGCCTATTGAAACCCTCACTACCACAGGCATCTTCAATATTCCCGCACTCATCGACTGCCATTTGGACAGCTGGTTGAACACTTCGTCACCGGCTCTTCCCAGGAAATCGCAGTACATGAGTTCAACAACGGCTCTGCCTCCGCAAAGTCCATATCCTACAGCAGTACCGACTATTGCGCCTTCAGAAATCGGCGAATTGAACAGCCTGTGATAAGGCATGGCTTCGGTAAGGCCTCTGTATACTGCAAAAGCGCCGCCCCAATCTCTGTTTTCTTCACCGTAGGCAATGAATGTAGGGTCTGTATAAAATTTATCTAAAATAGCCTCAAAGATACCGTCCCTGAGCTGGTAAACCTTATTTTTGGGGACGGGCTTTCCATCCTGGAATGCGCTTCTTACCTTTTTCTGTATCTGCTGCACTCTTGGATTTTCTTCCTTGGAGATAAGAGCATCACAAGGCCTGTTTTCCATTTTCTCAACTCTCTGATTGGAAAACATAAGGTCACCTATGGCATTGGGGTTTTTAACCATGTCCATCCTGGGTGACACATTGTCATCTGTGGCCATTTTGCAAGCTTTGGTAACAAGCTCTCTGGTATTTTCAAGTATGGCGTCAAACTCTTCTGCTTTTGCAACACCGGCCAGTATGAGCTTATTCCTGTATTCAATCAATGAATCATTTTCAAGCCATGCTTCAATTTCTTCCTTTGTCCTGTAGCTGGAAGCGTCTGAAGGAGAGTGTCCGGTAAATCTGTATGTCAGAGTGTCAAGCAATACCGGTCCGTCCTTTTCTTCCAGAACCTTCATCTTTCTTCTCATTACATCTATGACAGCCAGCGGATTGTATCCGTCCACCCTCTCGGCATGCATCTGTTCGGGATTTACACCGGCGCCCACACGGGCAAGCACATTATAGCCCATAGTCTCGCCAACCGTCTGGCCGCCCATTCCATACTGGTTGTTAAAGAAATTAAGGATGTATGGCAGGCCGCCCTTGTATTCACCCTCCCAAAGGGTCTTGAACTGGTCCATTGCAGCAAAGCACAGGCCTTCCCAAACCGGTCCGCAACCCATGGAGGCGTCGCCGATATTGCCTATGACAATGCCTTTTTTCTTGTTGACTTTTTTATAGAGTGCGGCGCCTACGGATATATCGCCCGAACCGCCGACAATCGCATTATTGGGATAAATCCCGAAAGGGGTGAAGAATGCATGCATTGAGCCGCCAAGGCCTTTATGGAAGCCTGTTTCCCTGGCAAATATTTCAGCCAGGGTGCCGTAAATCAGAAAATCAACTGCAAGCTCCCTGACATCGCTTTTATTTTTCTGTTTGCCTTCCACAACTTTCAGGATAGCTCCATCAAAGAACTTCTCCATTATTTCCAGCAATTCCTTGTCACTGAGCTTTTGTATTGCTGAAAGGCCCTTTGCCAGGATATCGCCGTGGCTTCTGTGGGAGCCGAAAATATAGTCGTCCCTGCCCAGCAGGTATGCCTGACCAACAACCGACGCTTCCTGCCCGATGGAAAGGTGGGCGGGTCCCGGGTGGTTGTATTGTATGCCGTTATACTCATTTGTAGTTTTGATTGCATTCAGCATTGTTTCAAATTCACGGATTATGGTCATGTCCCTGTATATCCTGAGGAAATCCTCCCTGGAATAGTTGGCTTTTTCCTCTTCAATTGTCTTATTATACTGGTTTATGGGAATATCCGCGAATCTCACCTTACCGCTTTTTCTTACCTCTTTCGGGTTGATAAATATTGATTTTGGCATTATGAAACCTCAGCTTTCTGTTATAAGTTTATTTAAATTCGAAAATAGCTTCACGTATTATTTCACATACTGTAGGGTGCGGGAAAACCAATTCCTTGATGTCTTCCACCCGCATCTGGGTTTCAATCATCATTCCCGCGCCATAAATAAGCTCCGACGAATAATTTCCTATCATATGCACACCCAGCAGCCGTCTGGTCCCTTTTTCGATGAGCGCTTTGCAAATACCGTCCCCGCCTTCGTTCTCAGCCGCATATCTTCCGCTGTACATCATTGACAGCCTGACTGCTTCAAATTCGATACCCTTCTGTTTTGCTGTTTCTTCGGTTTCACCGACGCAGCCGTCTTCAGGGTTTGTATATATTACTGAAGGTATGGCCTCATACCTCATTAAGTCTTTTCTGCCAAGAATATTATTGATGCATACCTCGGCTTCCCTGTATGCTGTATGAGCCAGCATGGAAGTGCCGTTTACATCTCCGGCTGCATATACCTCCGGAATATTTGTCTTGCCTCTTGCATCCACCTTGATGCCGCCTTTTTCCAGTTCGACACCTATCGTTTCCAGCCCGATTCCGTTTACCACAGGCCTGCGGCCTATGCTCATCAGCACTTTTTCCGCATCGGCAGAATAGGTCCGGCCTTCGGATTCATAAACGACAGAGCCTTCCTTCACCTCAACCACCTTGCAGTTCAGCTTGAACTCCACGCCTTTTTTCTTGTAATTTTTCAGGAGTATTTCCGATATCTGCCTGTCGGTGTAGCCGGCTATATGATCAAGCATTTCTATGACGGTAACCCTGCTCCCGGCAGAATTGAAATACGATGCCATTTCAAGGCCTATCACCCCGCCGCCCACTATTACAAGCGATGCGGGAATACTTCTGATATCAAGTATTTCTCTATTTGTTAGGACATAACCTTTATCCAGACCTTCCTTCACTCCGGTTATCGGAGGTATGACCGGCATGGATCCGGTAGCAATCAATAACCTTTTACCTGTATATTTTTCATTTCCGGATTTGACTTCATAACCTTCCGGATTTCTTCCGGTGATTTCACCCAGGCCTTCCAACAGTGTCACATTACTGGCTTTCAGCTTGCCTTTTATACCGGCTACAAGCATTCTGACCACTCTATTTTTTCTTTCTATAACCGCTTCATGGTTAAAAGTTACATTTTCAGCCGTTACACCATATTTTTCACCATGTTTGACCGAGTCGTAAATCTTCGCGGAATATAACAGGGCCTTGGAAGGTATGCAGCCTTCATTCAGGCAGACGCCCCCCACAAATCTTTTTTCTATGAGCAGAGTGTTCAATCCCCCGTGTCCAGCCCTCTCGGCTGCCAGATATCCGGCAGGGCCGCCGCCTAATATAATCAGATCATAAATCATTTTATCGCCTCCATTTTTTATTTACCTCTATTTCACCAGCAGCAAGCTGAAATTCTCCAGGTTTTCCTTCAGATCCTTAAGGAATCTCGCAGCCGGCGCACCGTCAAGTGCCCTGTGGTCAAAGGTGAGGGACAGTCCCATGGCGGGGTAATAGACATACTGCCCATTAACCTCTTTCACTCTTTGAATTATATTGTTGACTCCGAGGATTCCCGTCTGCGGAGGATTGAGCACCGGGGTGAAGGATTCAATGCCCAGTGTGCCCAGATTTGTGATGGTAAATGTGCCGCCTTTAAGATCATCAAGTTTGATGGTTCCCTTCTGGCAGCTCTCAGCCAGCTTCTTGGCCTCACTTGATATTTCATTCAGCGATTTAAGGTTTGCACTTCTAAGAGTGGGAACCATAAGTCCTTTTTCAGTATCAACGGCTATTCCCAGATTTGCATTTTTGTAGATATTCATTTTGTCATCAAGAAAATGAGCATTCAAACTCTTGTGATTCAGAATGGTTCTTGAAACTGTATATAGAATTATATCATTTATGGTGATATTCTCAAAACCCAGGCTGTTTCCCGCGTTTTTCAGCTTTTTGCGGAAGGCCAGGATATCGGTTGCATCAAAAGAGGAATTTAATGTAAGCTGTGCGGCAGAAGTCAGTGACTGCTGCATGGCTTTTGAAATGACTTTACGGATACTGGTGAGCTTGACCTCCTCAAACTCCGGCAGTATGCCGGCCGGAGCTGCAGCGGGAACGGGTTGGACCGTACTTCCGGATGCGGAAGGCGTCACAGGTGCGCGATTAACATCATCAACAGTTATCCTCCCGCCGATTCCGGAACCTTCAGCTGCATTAAAATCGGGATGCAATCCTTTTGCTGCAGTTGTAACAAGACGTCCGCCGTCTCTAAGTGCTGCAACATCCCTTTCAATGATTCTTCCGTCTGGTCCCGAAGGCTCAGCAAAGCGCAGATCGACTCCCGCTTTTTCAGCCAGATTTTTTGCACGGGGGGATATTTTCATTTTACCGTCCTGGTTGTGCATGGATACTTCAACCTTATGGGCTCCAATTTCAGGCGCGGCTTTTACTTCAATTTCTGTTGCAGCCACCGCTTCCGGTTTAGTTGACGGCGCGGCATCCTGTTTTGAATTCGGGTTGAATATCGAAGCATCTTCACCTTCGTTTCCAATTGCGCAAACATTCAACAGACAGGGTACATCGTCACCTTCCTGAAAAAAGATATCCAGCAGTATCCCACCTGCCTTTGCTTCTTCATCAAAGGTTGCCTTGTCCGTCTCATATGTAAAAAGTACATCCCCGGCTTGCACCCTGTCGCCTTTTTTCTTTACCCATTTGGATATTATGCAGCTTTCAACGGATTGACCCTGACGCGGCATGATCACTGGTATTGCCATATAGACCTCCTGTTTTTTTATTGGATTATTATCTTCAATGTTACTTTATCACTATGCAGTGTTACAAATTAACATTAACAAGATGTATTCTAACATATCACGGCAAAAGATGTCAATAAAAAAACTCAGGGGCCACGGCAAAATCATGAACCCATATTTTTCCTAGCCCTTTATCAAGAGCTTTTTAAAAAATGCAGTTTCAGCATTAATATTAAAGAAAACCGCCTGTATATCTGACTCTTGGGCCTTTCAAAGATTGCAGAAAGACCGAATGGATATTTGACAAGCCGGATGATCTATTCCGGATACACCCCGCTATTCACAATTTAACTTCAAGCTATTATCTGTTTTTAAAATTCAAGTCAATTAAGTAATCACGATATGCAAAATCAAGTCCTGCTATGAATCGTCGGCTTTTCATACTCTCTTTCGGGTGCTTTTTAGTATCATTTTTTACCAAGTTGAATGCTATCCTTTTCAATAAAGCCATGTTTTGCGGAGCAGTACCCTTTCTTGTCCGATTAGCGTCATCACCATAGGTAACATCCAGATTATCCCAGTTCTCAGATAATCTGGATTATCCCAGAAGTTCTGTTATCCGAGAAGAAGTGCCACGTGGCCGTTTCAATCTGCGTAGTGCA
>VEPD01000473.1 GCA_012027035.1 Ruminiclostridium sp.
ATCCTCTCTGGGATGCGCTTTTATGGCGGGCTTATCTGTTGGCCTATATAAGGATATAAGCGATATGAAAAAAATAATAAAAATCAGGAAGGAATATTTGCCGGATTCACGAAGAGTTGACGTTTATAATGGAAAATTCAGGTTGTACCGGGATTTATATAAGGCTGTCAGGAATTTATACTGAACGCGGAGAAAATTATTAGTTTTAGAAGTGATTTATGCACCACTTTACAAGTTTAACCAGTAAAGTGGTGAGTCATTTTTTGTTAGAGAAATATTGAACAACGTCAACAGTCCTCCACCTCTATAGTGGCGGATTTCCAATTTAAAAAGCTGTCAGTGGCGGGCTGCAATCCCCCATCTGACGTTATTTAAACGCCACACGGAAGCGGGGTGCACAGGCGTAGCCTGCGCGTGAGCCGAATCCGGATTCATTCCGGCGTAAGCGTTATATTAAATTGAAGGGAGATAAAAAGGTGAAAAGCAGGTGCCTTGGACTATGGCCAGGGATGAGCAGCATCCCAACAATCTGGGACATTTTCTAATTGCCGGCAGGGTTTTTGAAGTTATAGCCGCGAACTGCAGCTCTATGTCACATCTGGCGTTTGATGCCGACCGTAATTTTGTAGAGTGGAGGGACGAATCGGCTCTTACTTCGTATAAAGGCCTGTAACTATTTATCAGACCTAAAATCGAAGAGAAATAAACGGAAAAGGACATATTGGTTCTTCAAAGTTGATTAATAAAAATATTTTGTTGACATTACGAATGAAATTTAATATTATTAATATGAAACATAATAGCAACTAAAATAAAATATAAAGAAAGTACATGTAAAAGAAAACACAAAATGATGGAGGAGTTCATTTGTACGACAAAAACTGGGCAAAGGTTGACGTTAAAGCTTTGCCGATAATCAAAACCGAACTACCGGGGCCAAAATCCAGGGAATATCATTCCAGGTCGGCAAAATACATGAAAGGGTATTCCAGCCAGGTAACGCTCTTTCCCGTGGCGTTTGAGTCGGGGAAAGGCTGTACTCTTACTGATGTCGACGGTAACACCTTTATTGATTTTTCATCCGGTATTTATGTAAGCGGTCTGGGTCACTGCCACCCCAAAATCAGTGAAGCTGTCGCAAAATATGCAAACCAGTTAATGAACTGTCACGATTTCACAACCGAAATAAAAATGAAACTACTTGAAAAACTTGCATCCATAACAATGGGAGACTTGAACGGAATACAGCTTTACGATTCCGGAACTACCGCTGTAGAAGCCGGCCTGCGCTGTGCAAGAACTGCCAGCGGGAAATTTGAATTCATATCCTTCTGGAGAGATTTTCATGGTAAAACTATGGGTGCAGTAAGCTGTGCGATTGTTGACAAATCCCAGGGTATGAGGGCCCCCGGGTTTTTCCTGGCTCCGAGACCCAACTGTTACAGATGCCCGTTTAAAATGAAGCATCCCGAATGTAATTTTTATTGTGCCGATTTTTTGGAAAATGTCATTAAAAATGAAACTTCAGGCCAGCTAGCTGCAATTATCCTGGAACCGATTCAGGGCTGGGGTGGATCTGTAGTCCCGCCGGATGATTTCATCCCACGCTTGAGAAAAATATGTGATAAGTATGGCGCTTTGCTGATGGCGGATGAAGTTCTTACCTGTATGGGCAGGACCGGTAAAATGTTTGCTATGGAGCATTGGAATACTACTCCTGATATAACCACACTGGGTAAAGGGTTCGGAAACGGATTCCCTGTAACGGCAATGTGCGTGAGTGATAAACATAAAGACGCCATAGAAAAGATTTCTGCATCCTCCAGCTATGGTGGTAACCCGATGGCATGTGCGGCAGCTCTGGCCTCCATAGAAGTCATCGAGGAGGAAAACCTTTGTGAAAGGTCGGCTCACCTGGGTGATGTGTTCCTGAAGCGTATGAATAAAATGAAAGAAGAACATAAAATTATTGGGGATGTCAGAGGAAAAGGGTGTTTGTTGGCAATGGAACTGGTAAAGGACCAAAACAATAAGGAACCGTTTGAAGAAGCAGGGAAATTGGTATACCAGAAGGCATTTGCCAGAGGTCTTGCCTGGGTACCTGCCGGGCATATCCTCAGACTGTCGCCGCCAATCATCATGGACGACGATTTAGCCTTAAGAGGACTTGACATTATTGAGGAATCAGTTGCTGAAGTGGAAAGGCATTTTGGTTTCTAATACTACAACGAAGGTTAAAATAGGATGAAGGGGGTCAACTTTGCGCGAAATAAGGGTCGGCATCATCGGATTTGGATTTATGGGAAAAACCCACACATATGGATATAAAACAATTCCTTTGTATTACAGCAACCTGCCTTTTAAGATCAAACTAATAGGGGTCTGTGATGCAGTAATTGAAGTGGCGGAGAAAGCGAAGGAAACTCTGGACTTTGAATTTGTCACTAACAATCCTGAGGATATTTTCAACTGTAAGGACATTGATGTGGTAGATGTATGTACACCTAATATATTTCACAAAGAAGCAGTTTTAGGAGCGCTGAAGGCAGGTAAGCATGTCTACTGTGACAAACCGCTTGCAACAAGCTTTGAAGAGGCAAAAGAGATTACAGGTGTACTCGGACAGTTTGATTCGGTAACTCAAATGGCACTGCAGTACAGGTGCTTTCCGGCGACAATGAGGGCCAGGGAACTGATCGAGGAAGGCAGGATCGGTAAAATCATGTCCTTCAGGGCATGTTATCTGCACTCGGGATCGGTCGATCCCAAAAAGCCCATCGGCTGGAAGCAGGATAAAAAGTTTGGAGGCGGGGGTGTGTTATTCGACCTGGGTTCCCATGTTCTCGATATCATGTATTATCTGCTGGGGGAATATGCTTCCATCTTTGCAAAGACAGAGGTTGTATATAAGCAAAGACCGGATAAAAAGGGGAATATGGTGGATATTGAAGCGGATGACCTGGCATTTGTGATTGCCAGAATGAAAAACGGCGGAATGGGATCTATTGAAGCATCGAAAGTCGCCACGGGTGCCTGTGATGAATTGAGATTTGAAATTCATGGCGACAAGGGCGCTATAAGGTTTAACCTGATGGATCCCAATTGGCTGGAATACTACGATAATACGGTTTCAGAAGCTCCACTGGGCGGGGTGAAGGGTTACACCCGGATCGAATGTGTGCAAAGATTCAAGAAGCCGGGGGACGGTTTTCCGGGTCCGAAATTTTCTGTAGGTTGGATCCGTTCGCATGTTCACAGTTTATACAGCTTTCTTAACTGCGTTTACGAAGGAAAGCAGGCAAGTCCGTCTTTCAAGGAAGGAGCATATATCCAGTATGTAATGGAAAAAGCCTATGAGTCAGACAGCAATAATACATGGGTTGAGTTGGATTGACATGCCAATCGAATTGCAATAGAATTTATGTATAACTGGTCTGTTAAGATAAAGGGAAGGCTGATGATAAAATGGAAGAACTGGATATAGAAGAAAGAAGAAAAAAAATAATAGAGTTCCTTGCACAGAAAGGAAAAGTCAAGGTAGTTGAATTAAGCAAACTCTTTGGAATTTCTGAAGTTACCATAAGGAATGACCTCTCTGAACTCGAAGAGGCAGGGCTGCTTGAACGGATCCACGGAGGCGCCATAAGTACCCATAAGGTTTATTACAGTTTGTCGTTAAACGACAGGATGAGAACAAATGAAGAGGAAAAAAGGAAAATAGCCTCCATTTGTGCTTCTATGATATGTGATGGCGATACAGTTATGATTAATTCAGGCACAACGACCCTTTATACTGCGCAGGAACTAAAAAACACCAGGAATCTTACCATTGTGACCAACTCTTTGTCCATAGCCCAGGAGGTCGGACACTACAATAATATTCATGTTATTTTGCTTGGGGGTGATTTCAACCCCCAATATCAATTTACATACGGGGATGATACAATCAACCAGCTAAAAAGGTATAACGCGGATAAACTGGTACTTGCGGCTGATGGAGTGAGTATGGAAGAGGGTATTACAACCTACCACCACCTTGAGGCGGAAGTAAACAGGCTAATGATCATAAGGGTCAATAAAACAATAGTAGTCGCAGATTTCTCAAAAATTGGGAGAGCCAGCTTTGCTTATATAGATTCGATTAATAATGTTGATTATCTTGTTACAAATAAGAAAGCAAATGAAGATGAAATTAAAGAGATAATGAAAAGCGGGGTAGGAGTAAAGCTTGTTTAAAGTTAAGGCAACCGGTTGGTTGTTGGTTGAAATGCATGGTAAGAATTGGGGGCTTATGGAATATGAATGAACCAGTATATAAATACATGAAAGTAGGTTTGATACATTTTATGGCTTATCCCGATACAAGTAAGGGAGAAGGGCCGATTGCGGAAACAATCAGGAAAATTGTTCTCGACGATTATTTTAATGCCATAGAAATAACCTGGATTAAAGACAGTGGGATAAGAAAAAAAGTAAGAGCCATGCTGGACGCCTCCCATATGACAGTGGCTTATGGAGCGCAGCCCAGGCTGATTACAACAGGCCTAAACATAAATGATTTAAATAATGATGAAAGGCAGAAGGCCATTGCCAGCCTGAAGGAAGGTATAGACGAAGCATATGAGATGGGGGCAAAAGGGTTTGCATTCTTAAGCGGAAAATACCTGGAGGATAAGAAAGAGGATGCTTTTTCGGTCTTGGTTGATTCTATAAAGGAATTATGTGTCTATGCGAGGAAAAAAGGAGATATAAAAATCATACTGGAGGTTTTTGATCATAAGGTTGATAAGAAGAGCCTTATTGGTCCGGTAAGTTGGGCAAAAAGACTTGCTGAGGAAATTGCAATGGAATATGATAACTTCGGCTTACTGGTGGATCTGAGCCACATTCCTTTGATTGGTGAGACTGCAGAGGAGGCAATTTTACCGATAAAAGACTATATAGTGCATGCTCATCTGGGAAACTGCGTAAAAAAGGAAGGGTTATCCGCATATGGAGATAATCATCCGAGATTTGGATTTCCCGGAGGTGAAAATGATGTGGAGGAAACGGCAGCATTCTTGAAAGTACTCCTGGATATTGGCTTTTTGAACCTTCAAAACCCGCCGGTTGTGAGCTTTGAGGTGAAGCCTTTCGAAGACGAGGATCCTGACATAGTCATAGCCAATGCAAAGCGAACCCTCAATGAAGCCTGGGCGAGGATATAGAAAATTAATAGAAAAATGTAATGGAGGTAGTATTGTTTATGAAAATAGTATGTCTGGATGGTTATACGTTGAATCCCGGTGATCTGAGATGGGATGATGTGAAAAGCATCGGGGAGTTTGTACTTTACGACCGTACTCCTAAGGAGTTGATTGAGGAGCGTTCTTTGGGTTCTGAAATCCTTCTTACCAATAAGACGCCTTTATCGGCAGAAGCTATTGGAAAACTACCAGGTCTTAAATATATCGGTGTCCTGGCGACAGGGTATAATGTGGTGGATATAAAGGCGGCAGCGCAGAACGGAATAGTTGTTACCAACGTCCCTACCTATGGAACGTATTCCGTTGCCCAGTTTGTAATGGCTTTACTACTTGAATTATGCCATCATGTCCAGCACCACAGTGATGCTGTAAGAGAAGGGAAATGGAGCAAGTGTACCGATTTTTGTTTCTGGAATTATCCACTTATAGAACTGGCCGGCAAGACCATGGGGATAATAGGGTTCGGGCGCATAGGCCGGCAAGTCGCAAACATAGCCTCAGCATTAGGGATGAATATAATCGCTGCTGATAGTTATAAGAGTAACGCACCTGATATGGAGAATTTCAAATGGGCCGAAATACCTGAATTATTAAAAGAGTCTGATGTAGTGAGCCTGCATTGTCCGCTTTTCCCTGAAACCGAGAAACTAATAAATAAGGATACTATCAACTTAATGAAACCGTCTTCCTTTTTAATCAATACTTCCCGGGGAGGACTCGTAGTTGATACAGATCTGGCGGAAGCGCTAAACAGCGGACGTTTAGCTGGGGCAGGGCTTGATGTATTATCAATTGAACCTCCGGCAGCTGATAATCGTCTATTGACTACCAGGAACTGTCTGGTCACTCCTCATATAGCGTGGGCGACAAAAGAGGCCAGGGCGAGGCTGATGGATACGGTGGTGGAAAATATAAAGGCGTTTGTAGCAGGTAATCCGGTGAATGTAGTTAATAAAGATAAGTAGGGGCTGAAGTATCAAACAAAGTAATTGACAATAATTGAACGGTGATATATAATTAAAAATACAAACGTTTGTATAAAACTTATATAAAGTGGTTACAAGAATGGGTAAGAAAAAATTATGCGGATGAGTAAAATTTTAAAAAAACTAAGAAATAACGAATGGGTATTGATAACCACCACCGCTATTTTAAGTGCATCATCTAAAATAACCGAATTAGTTGGAAGCATGGGTTTTGATGGTCTCTGGCTGGATATGGAACATACCTGCTATAATTATGACCAGATGTTTCATTTAATCCAGGGTGCGAGAGCAGTAGATACTGATTGTGTTGTCAGAATACGTAAAGACGGTTATACCGATTATTGCAGGTTATTGGAAGATGGTGCGGCAGGAATCATGGTCCCGCATTGCAAAAGTGCCGAAGAAGCAAGAAGTATTGTCCGGAAAAGCAAATTTCATCCGCAAGGCTTAAGAGGAATCGATGGCGCAGGGGTAGATGCAGACTATGCACTGGCGGACTTCAGCGAATACATACGGCATGCCCGAAATGAAACTTTTGTATCGGTAATGATAGAGGATAAGGAAGCTGTTGAATGTATTGATGAGATTGCAGCAGTGGAAGGCATTGATATACTCTTTATGGGATGTTTTGATTTATCTCAAAGCTATGGGATCACGGGAGAAGTTTCAAATTATCTCATAGATGAAGCTATTCAGAAAGTAAGCAGAGCTTCGAAGAAGTATTCAAAGTGGTGGGGAATACAAGTCAATACAGTTGAAGAAGCTGAAAAATACCTGAACATGGGGGCTAAATTTATTTGTTCGGGGGACGACGTACTTGTATTAATTGAAGGATATAAAAAAATAATAAAAGATTTTCAGAGTTTAAAAACAGCAAAAAAATAAATATTTATGCAGATATTAAACAAATAAACGGGAGAAGCTATGGATTATATCTTATTAGCAGTGGTAATTACATTAACAACCGTTACCTGGCTTATAAGTTTTTTTTCAGTTAATAAAGGCGCAAAATCATATTCAATAGGAGTTTGCGCCACATTAGTATATGGCGCCGGAATCATTATTTCGGCATTTGTGCTCCGACAACCTCTTTATAATCCAAAAGCTATTTTGTTCGGAGCAATTGCCGGTGCAGGGGATGCAACAGGGTATTATTTAATTATGTTATACTGTTTAAAAATCGGCCCTTCCGGACCCACGGTTGCAATGTATAATCTGAGTTTAGTCTGGCCGATAGTTACCGGTGTATTATTTTTTTCTGAAAAAGTAACAAACCGGATGTTGGCAGGAATAATATTGGTAGTACTTTCGTTGACATTAATGGCATGGAACAGGTCTGAAAAAGATTTAACGATTTCATTTACCTGCAAATGGTTTTTATGGGCGTTTATAGGCTGGGCTATTGCCGGAATAACCTTGACGTGCCAGCTTTTAACAACCAGGTATGCTCCGGGTTATACTTATTCTTATTTATTGGGTGTGGTTATTGTAGACTTTGTACTATTGTTTTCTATAATGATGTTTAAAGGAAAAAAGGTTCTTGTTAAAAGTGAGATTGTCGCAGGTGTTTTAATAGCGCTTATTTCGCTGGCCGTAGGTCCTATTTCGTTGGGACTTATATCGAAGATACCGGCAGTAATCATATTTCCAGCCATTTATACGTCTCCGATTGTTATTATGCTGTTGGTTGGAAAGCTATTTTTAAATGAGAAGCTGAATAAGCCCGGTTGGGCGGCGAGTATAGTGGGAGTTATAGGCATAGTTTTGCTTAATATTCCATAGATAAAGGAAGTTTATTAAATTTTTGGGGGTCTCCGGATGATAAAAATCGGATTTGCAAGCATAGGACATACTGATTATATTAACAAAGCATCGGCGGATATTGCGGCAAGAGCAGTATCTGAATTGATTTCAATAGGATTTGATATATATGGGATCGAAGGACCGATTGTTGATGTTACTAAAGCGGCAAAGTCAGGCAGAGAGTTTATTAAGCAGGATGTGGAAGGCATTATAATCTTTCTGGAAACATGGATTGAGTGTCCGGTTACGATGGCGCTCATAAGGGAAATTGAACATCTTCCCATATGTCTATGGGGTTTTCCGATGTTTACGAGAAATGGTTTAATGGAAAGTACAGGTTCATTTGTATCTTATGCAATGTTTAAAGGTACAATGGACAGGATAAAATACAGGTATAAGCCTGTATTAGGCTTGCCGGACGGATCTGAAGCCTTAAAACAGGTTGAAAGCTTCTGTAAGGCGGCTTCAGCTGCGGAAAGGCTAAAAAGGACCAGGATCGGTCTGGTCGGCTATACATC
Organism: Ruminiclostridium sp.; assembly: GCA_012027035.1. Lineage (GTDB taxonomy): Bacteria > Bacillota > Clostridia > Acetivibrionales > DTU013 > MnB-11. Next base: position 8,554 of record VEPD01000473.1, read on the forward strand.
CATGAGTATATACCCCGGTACGTTTGACCATGTATTTTTGAGGATAAAAATCGGACCTGAAGTAGAACATATTGACGCATATACATTGATTAATCTGGCGGAATCGCTCCCTGAACAGGACAGTATGGAAACTATCGGGTATTTAAAGAAAATAGCCAGAATGGAGGATGATGTTCAATACAGTGACCTGGTAAAGGTTTCAAAATTATATGCAGCACTTAAAAAGATAATTGAACAAAGAGGTTTACACAGCATCAATGTAAAATGCCAATATGAATTTTCCAAGGAATATGGGATGGTAATGTGCGTACCACTCTCCGTATTGGCGGAATTCGGGGTTGTAACCTCATGTGAAGGCGATATACTTAATACCGTATCTATGCTGATGCTTAATTACCTTTCGGGGCAGACTGTAACATATGGGGATGTTATTAATCTGGAAAATGATCTGATTAAATTTTCATCCTGCGGTTTTTTGCCTTATAGTTTCGGAGATAAGCATGCTATTGAAATAAGGAAATGTATCCATCCCGGATTTAACGGAATTCAGAACAGCTTCACTTTTAAACCGGGCAAGGTAACAGTAATGAGACTGGTAGAAGATCAGTGCGATTTCCATATCATATATTTGACCGGACAGGGATTGAAAACAGAGTTAAGACAGGGATACATGCCTGCATTGGACGTCAGGCCGGATGGGGACGTCAAACGGTTTGTTGATAATATTTCAGGTCAGCACTATGCTATCTGTTATGGTGATTTGTCAAATGAGATTGAGGATTTGTCAAGGATACTCGGGATTAATGTCATAAGAGTTTAGTTGCCGCAGTTTTGGGGGTTGTTGCTTTATGAATGAAAGAGGACGCGTATTGGCAGTGTTAGGAGGAAAGATGCCTGATAAAATACCATGGTTTGCCGACCTGTCGTATTTGTATGACAGCATGAAAACCCGTGGGATACTGGAGGACAGGTACAATGGTGGTGAGGGTTACGTACGGTTTCATAAGGATTTGGGGGCAGGATTATGTTTTTATGCACCGTTTTTATGGAAAATCGAATACGCTGGGGGTATAAAATATTACGAATCAGAGACTGACGGCGTAAGAACCTTTATTTTTAATACTCCCGTTGGTAATATCAGGTCGGAACAAAAATATCTTCCAACTACATATACATGGGCTTATACCGAGCATTTTGTCAAAGATATTAAAGATTTATATATTATGCTTTATATCTTTGAAAACATAAAATATATTGAAAATTACGAAGAATTCAACAAAACTGATATGCTATGGGGGGATGCAGGGATACCTGTAGGACTTGCACCAATATCGGTTTCTCCCATTCAAAAGCTTCTAACCCGCTGGGCAGGCATTGAAAATACCCTATGCATATTTATGGATAACCGGGATGAATTCGAAGAAATTATTGAACGCCTGAAATCAAGCGAGGATGAGGTATTTGAAATACTAAAAAGGTCTCCCGCCCAATTAATAGAATTCCCTGAAAATCTGTCGAGTGAAATAACCGGCAAGACGTTTTTCGAAAAATACAGTTTTGATTATTATAAAATGAGAATAAAGCAATTGCATGACGCCGGAAAATATGTTTCAATACATATCGACGGTACGCTGAAAGGTTGTCTTCCGCTGCTTGAGAAGGCCGGTTTTGATGTTGCGGAGGCTGTAACGCCTGCACCTGTCGGAGATATTGAAGTTGAGAATCTAAGAAATACTGCAGGTGATAAAATCATATTATGGGGTGGACTGCCCGGGGCATTATTTTCTCCAATATACAGTGAGAGTCTGTTTGAAGAGCATCTGAAAAATGTGTTAAGCACTTTTTCCAGCGATTCAAGGTTTATCATGGGTGTTGCCGATCAGGTGCCTCCCGACGGCTTGATTTCAAGGGTGAAAAAGGTCAGGGATATGATTGATAAATGGAGGTAGAATTATGCGGATGGATTTTTTTGATAAAAGCGGTTTGAAAGAAATTCATCTTATACCTTACTCGCACAATGACTTTTCATGGTGCAATACCAGGGAATGGCATATGTCAAGGTATGTGCAGAGCATTATAGAAATACTTGAATTAATGAAAACAAATAACGATGTCACATGGTTGATTGATAATGTTTTGCATACTTTGGCGCCGTTTCTCAAATATTGTCCCGAGAGGCTGGAAGAGTTTAAAATGAGAGCCGCGGAAGGAAGAATATCCATAGCAAACGGAGGCATGGGACTTGCCAGACCTTCTTATATAGGAGATGAGACATTTATAAGGAATATGGCCGAAGCGAAGGAATTTTTCCAAAACAAGCTTGGACTAAAAGATATTGATGTTTTTTTTAATGCCGACGTTTCCTGCGGACATAGTCAATTGCCTCAGGTATTATCACTCGGCGGGCATAAATATTACAGGTGCTGGAGACCCGCGGAGGCCCTTGATTATAAAAAAGTCCCGAAACAATTTATCTGGAAGGGGCTCGACGGCTCGAAAATAATTGTATCAAGAGGCATTTATCTTGGATTTATCGAAAACGCGGAATATTTAAATAAAGATTTGAAAAATCAATGGGAAGAGGTTAAGGAGGAATTTTTCAGGTTGGAATTGGAGAATAACATCCGTCTTTTACCAACCGATATCCTGTGGCTGGGGTATGGTTGTGATGATTTCAGCTTCCTGTACAATCGTTTGAATAAGCCTGTTAAAATACTGGAATTTATTGAGGAATGGAATAGGCGTGAAAACATAAAAATTATGTTTTCAACACCTGCCGAATATTTCCGTAGATTGAGTAAAAGGAATATACCTGTGTATGAAGGTGTTCTTGATCAGTGCGAACTCTCCTACAATGACCCCAAAAAAGGAAATAATTCAATATGGAGGTTGAGAAGTGACCTCGAGCGCTTAATTGTTAAAGCGGAAAGTGTTTCCGCCATTGCGTCCGTTATGGGATTCAAATACCCGGAAGAGAAAATTAGATCCCTGTGGAATGAGCTTTTTGAGATAGCGGGGCATGCCATAGAATGGTCGTTTGAAGAAGATTGCAATAATTTATATAATAATGCCAAAGCGGCAGAATCAGCAGCAAAGTCGCTTATCGGAGAAGCCTGTGACTGTATGGCAGATATGCTGAAGGTGGGACCGTATGACCAATATGTTGTCATTAACACTTTAAACTGGAGCAGAAAAGAAACTGTCAAGCTGCATGTTACAAATCCGTTTGGGGTAACAGAGTTTGATATATACGACAATACGGGCAGTAAGCTGGATTACCAGGTTGCAGACTTGTATATGAGATGGAATCCATATCCCGGATGTGACTGCAATTCGGTTGATGTTATAGTAAACGTTGAAGTTCCGGCATTCGGTTATGCTGCCCTAAAGGTTGTAGGAAGTGAAAGCTTCAGGAATGTAAAGACCGCTGTTGCCGCCTTACAGACAGGCGGTGCTGATTTTGAAAGAAGAGTGATAAATAACGGCTGCCTGGAAATTGTGCTGGAAGGTGGTCTGATAAAAAGCATTAAAACTCTCCGGAACGGGAAATCTATTAACTCCGATAACAGTAGCGGAATAATTAATAATTTAAGGTTTGTGCAGACGAAAGAGGAAAATACCGGCCTTTTAGAATCATGGGAAGAAGTGCGGACATTCGGATTCATTCCCGAAAACTGGGGGCTTGTTGAAAGCGGGCCTGTAAGATGGATATATAGAGTTGCGGGCAGAATTGGAGATAGTAGTGCGGAACAGGATATAATCATTAAAAAGGATGAATCCGCTGTAGAATTCAGTGTCAATATTGATTGTACCGGAGGCGAGGGATATTTTATATCTGATTTTCCTTCGGATGAGAATACGGAAATTTATGCGGATATTCCGTTTGGTGTTGAAAAAAGGGATATTTCAACAGAGCTGTATGGTAAAACGGATAATGAAGGTGTAAACTTCGGCAATTTATATGAAAGGGGCTGGAGAGGCCAATTCTATGCAAAAAGCTGGGCGCTGTTTGAAAAGAACGGAATACCGGCGGCAATTGTTTCAAAAAATTGTTCTATTTACTATAATCATGATAATATTAAAAATACGGTATCCATACTTCTGCATAGGCTTATTCCTTTAAGAAACATGGTTTTCGGGCCTTTTGACAAATGGGTGGAGCACTGTCAAACAAATATGGAAGGCAAAGGTAAACATAATTTCAAGTACTCTATTTATTTTGCTGGAAATAAAAACTGCTTTTCCGATATTGCAAGGTTTTCCAAACAGAATGCACAACCTCTTGAGGTAGTACGGAAACACAATTTTTATACGGAGATAAATGCAGAATCCTCCGGGGCATTTATTAAAACCGACCGGGAAAATGTAATAGTTTCCGCATTTTACAAGGCTGGAGAAAATTTTATCCTGCGAATGTTTGAAACCGATGGCAAAGAAACTCTGTTAAAAATACTGTTTGATTTTGACTTTAATGGTGCGGCATTAATAGATTTTTCAGGCAATCAAATTGATAATAGCCGTATCAAATTTAATAGGGAAAATAAAACTGTTATAGTAAATGTGCGGCCATGGCAGATTATGAATATTCAATTGAGCTTTTAAGTTAAGCTTATAAGTGCTGGAAATTTTCTTGACAAAGTTTGTATATTGATTCCTTCAGCTTGTAGATCACTTGTGTTTATGATATTATGTAACTAATTCTAAAACAAGTAAGAGTGGGTGTAATGGTAACATTAAAAGATATAGCTGAACGATTGGGCGTAGATATATCAACTGTTTCAAGGGCGATCAATGACAGTGAGAGAGTGAAACCTCAAACCAAAGCATTGATTAAAGCTCTTGCAGAGGAATTGGACTATAAACCTGATGATCTTGCACAGGGCCTTGCCGGTAAAAGGACAAATACCATAGGTATAATTGTCCCTGAAATCATAAACGCGTATTATGCGGAAATTATTGCGGAAATAGAAGAGAGAGTAATACATGAAGGGTATTCCATCATTTTGGGGCAGTCAAATTTTGATTCAAGAAGAGAAAGCTATTATATTAACCTCTTCAGCCGCAAAAGAATTAACGGAATGGTAATAGTCACATCTGCCATTCCGGCTGAAAGCCTCAAGAAAATCATTCCCGACAATATCCCCGTAGTGCTTGTAGAGACCGCTCAGGATAATCCGTACTATTCTACCATTAACATTGACAACGAGAACGGCGTAAAAGAAGCAATAGAATACCTGGTGAAACTGGGACATAGAAAAATCGGGTTTATAGGTGATACTATAACTACAGCAGTACGTCTCGCAGGATATAAAGCGGCACTTGCACAGAACAGTATTGAGTATAGCGACAGTCTTGTTTGTATTGATAATGCCCGTTTTGAAAAGGGCGGCTACGATAAAATGCTGAATTTGTTAAACCGGAAGGAAAAACCCACTGCCGTGTTCTGCGTGAATGATACCATGGCAATCGGTGCGGTAAAAGCAGCAAAGGTTAAAGGACTTAAGATTCCCGATGACATATCTGTAATAGGCTTCGACGATATCAACATAATTCCCTATTTGGAAGTTCCGCTTACTACAGTAAGGCAGCCTAAAGGTGAGGTCGGGAATATTTCTGTTTCAGTTTTAATGAAAATGATTAAAAATAAGAATAGTTTTATGCAGAATATTGTGCTCAAACCGGAATTAGTTGTGAGGGAATCCACAGCAGTGGTTAAGCAGAATTGATATCAAATTTTGCACATTTTAATAATTACATAGCATAACATCACATGTATCTATAAAAACTAAACACATGCCAGTAAAACTATATATTGACAAAGGCTTAAAGCTAATATATAATACAAATAAATACAAGCGCTTGCATATCGTAAATTGTACTATACCCATAGGTTTTTAAATGATGAAAAGATTATTAGAATGCGGATATGTATGAAACAAAATATCAATTGTATCTGAAATTGTTCAAAACTGTAAAGAATGTATATGACTATACTTAAAGAGGATAAGGAGAGAATTGCTATGTCAGGTAGAGATATCAGGCTTCAAAAATTATTTAATAAAAGTGAGAATGCAGTATTGGTAGCAGTTGATCACGGGGTTGTGAACGGACCTGTCGGAGGTCTGGAGGATATGGCCGAAACGTTTAAAACGTTTTACCATGGTATAGACGGTATACTGCTAAGCCCGGGCATGCTTAAAAATGTAAAGGAAATGTTTGATTTCAAAGGCGCACCGATGCCGATTGCAAGAATTAATTGGAACTCCAGCTACTGTTTTTGTTGGGAATATGAAAAAGCTTATTCTGCATGTATGTTCACCGCTAAGGATGCAGTTGCTCTGGGAGCTGAAGCTGTTGTCATTTCAATGTCATTAAAGACAGGGGATGAAAAAATTGATACGGAAAACGTTGGATTGTTCTCAAAGCTCAGCAATGAGTGCAGAGAATATGGATTACCGGTGATAGGCGAGATATATCCAAGTCATTCCGGCACCTTGCCGAAAGAAGAAATGCATGACAGGGTTATGAGGGTATCCAGAATAATGGCTGAGATCGGAGCGGATGTCATAAAGACCTTCTATACATACAAATTTTCAGAAGTTACAAGATGTTGTCCAATTCCTGTCCTCGGACTTGGAGGGGATGCGACTCCTGATCCCGTGGACTCATTGATACTTGCACAGAAGATTATCAGGGAAGGCGGCAAGGGTGTTGTGTTCGGAAGGAATGCATTTCAAAGGCCGGATCCCGTTTCATATCAGAAAGCGCTGTGTGAAGTTGTCAAAAATGATGCCGACCCTCATGAAATGGCGAGGAAATTTAACCTTAAATAAATATATAGAGATTCAATGGAAGTACAATGGGTTCATATAGGAATATCGCAGGGAAATTTTATGTGAATGGGGGCGGATTTACAGTGGAGAGGGCTAAAATAAAACTTGGAGTCGCACCTACAAGAGATTTTGCTTTTAACAAGGAAGAAGCGCAAAAATATAAAGTTCTGATTCTTGATAAGATAAAGGCATTCGGCGCTGAAGTTGTTGATATTGATGATATAAATAATGAAGGTTTATTATATGATTTCAGTGATCTTGAAAATGTTGCAGACAAGTTTAAAAATGCTGGCGTAGACGGTATATTTTTCCCCCATGTTACTTACGGGACCGAACATCTTGTTGCGAGGGTGTCAAAAGCTGTCGGCAAGCCCGTCCTGATCTGGGGACCGAGAGACGAAGCACCGCTTGAGGGCGGATATAGGCCGAGGGACTCGCAGTGCGGGCTTTTTGCTACCGGTAAGGTATTGAGAAGATTTAATATTCCTTTTACTTATATAGTCAACAGCAGGATAGAAGATAAAGTTTTTGAACGGGGGTATAAAAATTTCATAGCCGTCTGCTCGGCAGTAAATGCTTTTAAAAAAATAAGGATTCTGCAGATCGCTCCCCGTCCCGCCGATTTCTGGTCTGTGATTTGTAACGAAGGAGAGCTTCTGGAGAAATTCGGTATACAAACATATCCCATTACTTTACACGACGTTGCCGTGGGTATTGAAAGGGTCCTGAAGCTGAAAGGGGAAGAATATAATAGAAATTTCGAATATATTATATCAACTATGGACTGCAGTAAAATTTCTTCCGGTTCAGTGGAAAAAATCGCCGCTCTGAAGACAGTTATGAAAGAATACTGCGAAAGGGAAAAATGTACGGCCGTAATCATACAATGCTGGTCGGCAATAATCGATATGCTTGGAATTATGACCTGTATCGCAAACGGCATGATGACCGAGGAAGGAATTCCTACAGCCTGTGAAAGCGATATGCACGGCGCGGTTTCATCCATATTGCTGCAGGAAGCTGCTATGAGGACAACGCCGGTTTTCTTTACGGATATAACAAACAGACATCCTGAGAATGATAATGGGGAGCTTCTCTGGCATTGTGGCAACTTTGCAGCTTCCCTTGCCAAAGAAGGTGTAAAGAGAGAGGCAGGGCATGATATCTATCTGCCTCCGTATTGTCCGGGGAACGGGAAGTGGGAAATAAAGGGCGGAGACATCACCATCTGCCGTTTTGACGGCGATCATGGCGAATACTCCCTGTTAATAGGCGAAGGAAAAGGAATCGACGGACCAAAAACTTCAGGATCATATGTATGGTTTGGAGTCAAGGACTGGCTAAAATGGGAAGAAAAGATTGTCGAAGGTCCCTATATACAGCACTGCGCGGCTGTCCATAAAAAGGTTGCACCTGTACTTTATGAAGCCTGCAAATATATACCTGGTTTGAAAGCAGACCCTGTTGAGCCCTCAGAAGAGGAAATCAAGCAGTGGTTAAGAGGGAGATAATTGTTGGGAGGCACAAAAATGAAGAATCTCAATATTGAATTTAACGGTTGTGAATATATAGTCAAGAATGATACGATGTCGATATTTAAAAGCGGCGAAAAGCTCGCGTCTTTTAAATTATCGCCGGAAGTAGAGGGGACAGGGGCGCTGCTCCTGGAGTGGGAAGAGAAGGTTAAAGAGCATTATTGTGCCGTACTTGATACGGGCGGCTCAGTACATCTGGCTATCGAACACGGTCATGTCTGCTACTGGATGGAAGCTGATGACGTTGATCAGTTTGAAAAGCTTACATATTTTCCCAGGAGCACATTTAACGGGAATTCATGGTGTACATATGTTTCGGATGAGCTTGATAATGTGTGGGATATCGACCGGCAGGTCATGGTCCCTGTTTCCAGCGCATATAACGAAAATGATAATAATGTTGACGGTTCTGACGGAGCAGGAATGGCTGATCCGGGAGATAAGCCGCCTACCTGGATTTTCAATGTAAATGTGCGTGCATTGTCATTTAACACTTTGAAGGGCGGATGGGTAGGATTGGCTGTTCCCGGCCCGTTGCCGGTAGGCGTTACACGGTTCACCATGGATCGCAGGAAGTTTTCAATGGATTTTGAGGTGCTGCGGGCTAATGCACGTGACTGGGGTATGCCTAAAGTATATTTTGTAACGGGGCTTACCCACCAGGATGACCTCCTGGATGAATACCGGATTATTTCCGACCGTCTGGGACTTACAGTAACAAGGACAGCGGACCATCCGGCATGGAGGATGAACCCAGCTTATAAATACTGTGATGAATATCAGAGGATAAGCAAGGAAAAACCTGAACTTGAAAAGGAAGGCAAAGTATTAACCGTAGAGAATATATACAGCTGGATAAATTTCGTAAAGGAATCTGTCGGTCTGGATGAGATAGATTGGTGTTTTGAGCAGGGATGCTATCTGTTATACGGTGACTACCGGCCAATTGCAGGCCTCGGGGGGGTGGAAGGCCTGAGGAAGACTGTAGACAAAATGCGCGAGGCCGGTACACATACGGCATATTATATACATCCGTATATTGTAAATACCAAGGTTGAATTTTATAAAAAACACCCCGAGGCATTTTGTAAAAAGAAGAAGGAAGCCTCCGAATTTTCTTTCAGTCTTGAACAGGGAGACGACAATCCGGAATATGCTTTAATTGATTGGACCCATCCTGTGGGAAGACAGTTCATCCTCGACACGGTTAAGTTTATTCTTTCAAGTGAGCCGGGATGCCTTAACTGCGATATATTGCGTTCAAACAACTGGGAATCGCCCGACCCGCGCGAGTATGACTTTCATGACCCTGACTGGGGTATAGGCGACCTTATGACAATGAAGGCCCAGAAATTGATGTATGAAGAAGCAAAGCGCGTAAAACCGGACTGTCTGGTAAGCAAGTCCGCCTTTGCCGACCCATTCATGCAGCCGTGGGCCGACGTCAATCTGCTGTGTGAAGAGTGGACTGCATATACCCATAACTGGTACCGCAGGGGCAGGATTGTGTGCAGGACTATACGGGATGTTATTATGAGAATTGACCCATGGTTTTGCTCTCTTACAAAAGGATATGAATATTATATGAGCGGTCTGGCATGGACGGTACCCGAAACCTTTGCCGTACAGCATGCAATACATCCCTATATCTATTACCGCAAATATGGGGAAAAGGACCTTAAGCGCAGGCGCGCCGGATTCCGGACATATATGAATGCACCATATAATATTACCGATATTTCACATGTTGATTGGAATCCATGTACGCAGGAAGCGGATATCTGGCGCAAAAAGACATATGGCAAACTTTCCGGCTGGTACGCAGCTATGGCTGTGAGTAAACGGTGTTTTGTCACCTATAGCGAAACCGAAGCACGGATTGCCGCCAGTGAGAGCCGCTTTGCCGTAGTTCCTCTACCGCCGGATTCAAAGATCCGCTCGGTTGAAATGGTACCTCACAAGGGAAAAGCTGCCGCATGGGATTACAGGCTGATTGACCAAGAAAACGGGCAGGCTGTTGAAATGTTTATTGAAGACTGCGGAATTGAAGCCATGTATTACCGCATTTCTTATGAATTGCCTGATCAGGGCTTGTCCAGCAATAAATGTACCAAGCATTCCGGCTGATTTTCCGTTCGGCTTCGTTGTTGTCGGCTTAGATACACAAAGTATCTGCGCCTCCATACGCCTTGCCGAACAAAAAATCATCACGGAATCAGATAGCACATTTATTACCGACAAGCCCTTAATTAAAGGCGCAGGCTGTATTTTTTATAATGGCGGGTATTCATGCATTGTATGAAGCAAAAAGGAAAAATAAGCTGAAGAAGGGAATGTTACATGAATGAGGGCAATTGAAAAATTCCGTAAACAACTGAAGGAAGAGAGTTTTTGTTTTGGTGCGGCTGTTACTTTCAGCGATCCGTTGATTTCAGAAGCACTGGCAGAATCGGTTGATTTTTTATGGATGGAAATGGAACATAGAAATATGAGTCCGGAGGTATTGAACGGACATTTACTTGCGGCGCGGTCAAAAAACGTACCGGCGCTGGTGCGCGTGGCCGGCAGCGGTACAACGATAATCAAGCCTCTTCTTGATTCAGGAGTTGAAGGGATTGTAGTACCGCAGGTACGCAGTGCCGATGAAGTGAGACAGATAGTCGATGATTGCCGGTATCCGCCGATGGGGAAGCGAGGTTATGGCCCCAGGGTAGCTTCAAATTATGAAAGAAACGGAGGCAAGGAATATCTGGAATGGGCAAACCAAAATATTTTTGTCGCTGTTATAATTGAAACAGTCGAAGCTCTTGAAGCTCTTGATGATATACTGAAAATACCCGGACTGGATTCCATAGTGATCGGAGCGTGGGACCTTTCCGGTTCACTGGGCATGCTGGGAGATGTTGAGCATCCGAAAGTGGTTTCGGCAATAGATACGATTATTTCCAAAACGCGGGCTGCAGGGCTTGGCATCGGCTGTGGAATGCCTCCCGATGCGGCATTTGCAGCTTCAATGGTTAAACGGGGCGTCCAGTGGATACTGCTATGGGGTGATTTTATCTTTTTAATAAATTATGTAAATCAGCTTAAGGCGTCTATTAAAGATATGGTAAAAAGTCAGAATAATAGAATATGATTGGAAGAATTTCTAAATCAATAAAGAGGAGACAGATCCGAATGGCAAAAATTGATTTTTCCAGACTGGCAAACAGCCAGGTTGGTAATCCCGAATTGACAGGAGCGGGGTCCGTTGGAGTAAATCTTCACGAAATACAGTATCTGGCAAGAAGGCCTGCTCTTCGTGCACGTGTAGGTGACCGTTCGCTGTCTGATGAAAGTACGCTTTATAAACCGGGATTCACAAGGCTTTCCAACGGTGACCTGTTGGTATGCCCCTGTTCATCGGTATATGATGAAAATTCAAAGTTGAAAAGCATGCCTATTCTTGTTTTTCGTTCAAAGGATGAGGGAATAACCTGGACGAGGGTAGAAACAAAAGGAGACCCGCTGCTTGGGAAGGAGCCTGCATTACAGGAGTTGAGCGACGGAAGGCTTATACTGATGGCGTCCCACCCGCACGGGTTCCGTATTTCCAGATCGGATGACGGCGGAGTCTCATGGAAGACCATCCAATTGGGCCCATACTGTAAGGATGATGAAATGATGAAATATGAAGAAGGCGCTTTTGAATACGGGGTAATCAGGAATGTACTTGAAGAAAATGACGGCAGCCTCTCGGCATGGATGATTAAATATAATACAGAAGACTGGAAGAGGTTTTTCAGGAAGGAAATTGGCTTTGAGGATGTCCACAGTGAAGCATGCCTTTTCATTTCCAGGGACAGGGGGGAATCATGGGAAGAGACCGGCAGGAAATTCAATTGGTGCGACCTTTTCGGGACATGGTTTGAAGAGCTCCAGGTAATGAGACATTCGGATGGAAGGCTTATGGCTTTCATGCGTGTAGGCTGGGATCATCAATTAGCCGGCATACCTGTCAGAAAAGATATACGGACGTATTGCGGTGAAGAAATAGGTGATCATATGATGCTTATGGAGTCATCAGATAATGGTGTGAACTGGAGCGGACCACGCGCGGTTACGAATTACGGCGAACCCCACGGACACCTTCTTGAGCTTACGGATGGAAGAATACTCTGCACATATGTCCATTACCATCTTCCATACGGCATATATGCCATTTTAAGTAAAGACGGCGGAAGGACCTGGGATACACAGAATCCGATCCAGCTTGCGCTTTCACTTACCGGATATATGGGCTGGCCTACATCCGTCCAGCTTCCCTGCGGCGATATTGTGACTGCCTATGCTCTGACTGCATATGAATGGGATGAGAAAAGTCCGAAAAATAATTTCCAGATGGTGTGTGAATCTATACGGTGGCAGCTTCCACCGGCAAAGTAGGTGATAAAATATGGGCTATATGCTGAAGGTTGTAGTTTTTGAAGACCGGTGGCAGAAAAATATGGTTGAAATTATTGACCTGTGTAAAAAAGCGGATATCAAAGAAATATTCATTATGGAACAATATCACGAAATATTATTGACGCCGTATACGGTTGATAAGCACAGGGCAATGGCGGACATATGCCGCAAAATGGCAGAGGAATTCAGGAATGAAGGGATAGTCTTCAATGTAAATATCGGGACGATTGTAGGCCATGTGGGCAGTGAAATACAAGAGGACATGGTTTTGCCTTTCCAGAAATTTGTCGGCGACAACCTTTGTGAAACCAATGCATGCTACTGTATATTAGATGAAGGCTGGCAGGATTATGCGGCAGAGGTCTGCTCGTTATACGCTGTGAGCAAACCCGATAAAATATTTATTGACGATGATTTCAGGAGTTTGAACCATACAGCGATGTTTGGGTGTTTCTGCCCGATTCATGTTGCAGAAACTTCAAAAGTATGCGGGATGGAGCTAACAGCGGAAAGCCTTCTTAAACATGTTTGCGGCGGAAGCGGATCGGATATGAAAGTTAAAGAGGCATGGATGAAGGTTAATTTTGAGGGTCAGCTTGCGGCGGCGCGAAAGATGCGCATAGCAACTGAAAAGGTTAGTCCTCTTACACGGATAGGCCTGATGAATTCGGGAGAAAATGCACATTCGGTACAGGGCCGGGATATGGACAGGCTTCTCAGAGAATTTTCCGGAGATGGCAGAAAACCGCTTTCGCGTCCTGCGGGAGGTGGGTACAGAGATGCTATCCATGGTGAAATGTTCGGTTTACACCAGACAATGGCGCTAAGTGTCAGTGTCCTGGGATAAGACGTACAAATAGCTGGCGAGGCTGACAGTTGGCCCTGCTCAAGGTTTTTTAAAAGCATGCGGGTTATAAAAAGCCAGCTGGAAATACAAGCACTTGCGGGAGCTGACGATTTTACAATAAACATTAATGATTACCTTACAATTCCCATTGAGCAGGAACCGGACCATTGCAATCTGTTGATTTCGGAAAGGGATCGCCTGTTATTGATACAGGAAGCACGAAGAGGCAAAAAGGCAAAAGGGTTCGGGCTGCCGTGGAAGAAGGACACCGCAGCTAAAATGACAAGCAGGCGGGGTAATATAAATGATATTTTGCCAAAGCGCAATATTGATCGCTTGATTGCGCAGTTCGGCTTGCCTACCCAGTTTGACGCCGGCTTTGGAAATGTTATATTGGGAGACGCTGTCAATTGCTATGATGATAATGAAATCAGGTCGTTTCTTAGCAATGGACTGATGATTGACGGCCAGGCACTTGAGAATCTCTGCAGCCGGGGTTTCGAGAAGCTGGTGGGCTGTTGTCCCTGGGGATTTATTGGAGTACCTTCTATTGAGAGGCTTGATAAAAATGAATATTCAGGCAGATTTGCCGGTGGCCTGATAACTACAAACTGGATTGGGCTGGATACAGATAAATTATATATTTATA